>JAAYBP010000289.1 GCA_012730075.1 Acidimicrobiales bacterium
AGCCCCGGCACCGCGGCGAGCACCACCGCGACCGGGATCGGCGCGGCGACGACCCAGAGCGCGCCTCGGTCGCTCGCGGGCCAGCCGGCCAGGACGCCGAGCAGCCCGAGCAGCGCGGCGAGGAGGACCGCGGTCAGAGCGCCCCAGACCAGCCAGGTGCGTCGGGCGCGGCCCGAGGCCGCGGGCCGCGGGCCGGTCATCCGTCCCGGATCGACCCGTCGCGCATCCGCACGATGCGGTCCGCCCCGGCGGCGACCTCGTCGCTGTGGGTCACCACGACGATGGTCTGCCCGTCGTGGTGCAGTCGCCGGAACAGCTCGAGCACCTCACCTCCGCTGTCGCCGTCGAGCGCCCCGGTCGGCTCGTCGGCGAGGAGCACCGCCGGCCGGTTCGCCAGGGCGCGCGCGATCGCGAGGCGCTGACGTTGGCCGCCGGAGAGCACCGGCGGCCGGTCGCCGGCCCGGTCGCCGATGCCGAGCAGGTCGAGCACCTCCCGGCCGCGTCGCTCGGCGGCCCGCCCGCCCGACCCGGTCATCACGACGGGCAGCATCACGTTCTCCAGGGCGGTCATGTCCTCGAGCAGGCTGAAGAACTGGAAGACCATCCCGATGCGGTTGCGGCGCAGGGCGGCCCGCCGGTCGTCGTCGTCGGCCGGCATCGCCTCGCCGTCGATCGCCACCGTGCCCTCGTCGGGTACGTCGATGCCGGCGATCACGTTCAGCAGCGTCGACTTGCCGGCCCCCGACGGGCCCACGACCGCGACCATCTCGCCGGTGTCGACGGTGAAGTCGACGCCGCGCAGGGCGCGCACCGGTGCGCGGTCGGCCTGGAAGGTCCGCCACGCCCGCTCGACGACGACGACCGGTCGATTCGACGTCTCGGTGACCATGGCGGTCATTGATGGCCGATCCGCGGTGGTGCTTCAAGGGATGTGGACCGACCGCCGCGGGTGGGGCCAGCACCACCCGTTCCGGCCGGGGCACCTCCGACACGAACCGGGCCTGCACCCTCGTCCGGACGGGACCGGCGAGCGGACCATGTCCCCATGGACACGAACCTTGCCACCCCCACCCCCGTCCCGGCTCGGCGACGGCTCGCCGCCCTGGCGCTCGCCGCCGTCCTGGCCGTCGGCGGCGTCGCCTGCGGCAGCGACGACGACGACGGCGCCACCGACGCCCCGGACACGACCGAGACCACCGCCGCGACCGGCGACGCGCCGGTAGGTGACCCGGCCTCGTCCAGCGACGAGCCGAGCGGCGACGCCGACCTGCTCGCCTTCTGCGAAGCGCACGAGGCGGTCGAGGCCGCCTTCATGGAAGGCGACGAATCGGCGATCGGGGCCGCGGTCGAGGCCTTCACCGCGGCCGCCCCCGACGAGTTCCGGGACGCGGTGGACACGGCGATCGGGCTGGCGTTGGACGGCCAGGAGGGATCGCCCGAGTTCGTGGCCGCGTACGGGGAGCTCCTCGACGCGATGCAGGAGCCGTGCGACCGCAACCTCGTCGCCGTGTCGGCCACCGACTACGCCTACGACGACGTCCCCGAGGCCTGGGAGGCGGGCCCGACGGTCGTGAAGCTCCGCAACGACGGCACCGAGTTCCACCACATGGTGGTGTACCGCGTCGCCGACGGCGTGACCGACAGCGTCGAGGATCTGCTCCCGCGGAGCCACGAGGAGGGTGGCCCGATGACCGGGGTCGGCGCCGTCGACGCCATGCCCGGCGACACCGGCTCCTCCTTCCTCGGCCTCGAGCCGGGCCGGCACATCGCCATGTGCCTGGTGCCCACCGGCGCCACCCCCGAGAACCTGGACGCCATCCAGGCCGGGGAGGCCGGTGGCCCGCCGCACTTCGAGCACGGGATGTACTTCGAGTTCACCGTGGCGTGACCGCCCGCCACCGACGGTCGAGGTGCCGCCCGGGTCGACGCCCGGGCGGCACCGGCGCGCCATCCGCCCGGCGTTACATCTGGGGTCTGACCCCGGATGTAACGCCTAGACGAGGTCGTAGAAGCCGGTGACGAAGAGGGGGAGGCGGCCGGTGCCGATCGGCTCCCACCGGAAGCCCTCGCGGTAGCGGCGGTCGGGCTCGGCGAGGAAGGCGGAGCCGTCGGAGTCGATGGCGAGCGGCCCCCCGAACGGCCGATCGACCGCCGGGCGGTAGAGCCAGAGTCGACCGTGGCGGCGGTCGACGGTGGCGCCCAGGAAGACCGGCTGGTGGATGCCGCGGGCGCCCGGCTGCGGGTCGGCCCCGTCGACGAGCTGGAGGAACGGCAGCCAGTCGGAGGGGTCGATCGGCTGGGACCGGTCGTGGACGCGGACCCGGGCGGTCAACTGCCGACGGTCGCGGTGGTCGACCGCCACGACGACGAGTGCCTCGCCGTCGGG
>JAAYBP010000290.1 GCA_012730075.1 Acidimicrobiales bacterium
GGGTGTCCCGGTGGGCGCGTAGAACGGGTGGGCGGTGGACCGGATGGGGCGCGGGCCGGGATCGGACGGCGGGCGGGTCAGCGGCGCTGGGCGGACACCCGGTCGCCGGACCACCTGACCGAGAGGGGGAGGGCGAAGGCCTCGGAAAGGGGGCCGTCGGCGAGGACCGCGCGGATCGGCCCGGCGGCGACGGCCCGGCCGTCGCGGAGCAGGAGGGCGTGGGTGAACCCGGCCGGGATCTCCTCGGGGTGGTGGGTGACGAGCACCGCGGGCGGGGTGGCCGGGTCGGCGGCGAGCGCGCCGAGGCGGGTGACCAGGTCCTCGCGGGCCCCGAGGTCGAGACCGGCGGCGGGCTCGTCGAGGAGCAGCAGGGCGGGGGTGCCGGCGAGGGCGCGGGCGAGCAGCACCCGCTGGCGCTCGCCCGCGCTGAGCGTGCCGAACCGGCGACCGGCGAGGTGGGCGGCTCCGACGCGGTCCATCTCGCTCCTCGCGGCGGCACGGTCGGCGTCGGTCCACGGATGCCACCAGGCCTCGAGGGCCGCCCGGCGTCCGGTCATCACGACGTCCAGCGCGTCGACGTCCGCCCGGAGCGAGTCGGCGAGGGCCAGGCTGGTGAAGCCGATGCGGGCCCGCAGGGTGCGTACGTCGACCCGACCCGACACCCGGCCGTCGACCGCGACCTCGCCTGCGGTGGGCCGCAGCCACAGCCCGGCGATGCGGAGCAGGGTGGTCTTGCCGCTGCCGTTGGGCCCCATCACGACCCAGCGCTCGCCGGACCGGACCGCCCACGTGACGTCGTCGACGATCGCCCGCCCGTCCCGGACCACCGACACGCCACGGAGGGACAGCGGGGGACCGGTCGACCCCGCGGACGCGGCGTCGGGGCCGGGATCGGTCGTCGAGTCGTCCACGGCCGGGAGTCTCGCGGGCCGGACCGGCCGCCCCGCCCCGCGGCTCGCCCGTCGCGGGGGAGGGCGGGTGGACCGGCGGGCTCGGCCGTACAGTTCCCGGCGTGCAGATCGGTGTCCTGGGTGCGACCGGCCCGGCCGGGCGGGGATTGTCCGCCCGCCTGGCCGCCAACGGCCACGAGGTGATCCTCGGATCCCGTGAGGAGGAGCGGGCCGCCGAGGCCGTGAGACGCCTCCAGGAGCGTTGGCCCGACCGCTCCCTCGCGCTCGCCCCGGCGACGAACGAGGGCGCGGCCGACGCCGAGGTCGTCGTCGTGGCGACGCCGTGGATCGCGGCGTCCACCACCGCCGAGGCGGTGGCCGACCGGCTGGAGGGGAAGGTCGTCATCTCGATGGCGAACGCGCTGGCGAAGGTCGGCCACGAGTTCCAACCGTTGGTTCCGCCGCGGGGCTCGGTGGCGGCGAGCGTCCAGGCCGCCGTGCCGCGGGCGCTGGTGTCGGCCGCGTTCCACCACGTCCCGGCGAAGGAGCTGGGCGACATCGACCGGCCGATCGAGTCCGACGTGCTGGTGTGCTCCGACCACCCGGAGGCCACGGCGCTCACCGTCGACCTGGTGAACGGCCTGCCCGATCTGCGGGCCCTCGACTCCGGCGAGCTGTCGAACGCGGCGCCGATCGAGGCCTTCGCCGCGGTGCTGCTCCAGGTCAACGTCCGCTACCGCACCCGGATCGCGCTCCGCTTCACCGGGCTGGACGACGGTCGCGTCGGTGCCCCACGATCGGCCGACGCCGTCCGGGCGGCCGCGGCCCGCCAGGGCGTCGCCGGAGACCACGGCCAGGAGAACCCGTGACCGAAGA
>JAAYBP010000291.1 GCA_012730075.1 Acidimicrobiales bacterium
CCCGGGCGCTCACCGCGAGGCTCGCCGTGCCCGCGGCGTTCACCGTGCTCGCGGCGTTCACCGTGCTCGCGCTGGTCGCCGGGGCGTGCGCACGGGAGCCGGGGTTCGACGACCGCACGGCGCGGGTGACCCTCGGCGCGCGGACGACGACCTTCGAGCTCGACTCGTGCGGGCTCGACGGCGAGACGGTCTTCCTCGTCGGCCGCACCGAGAGCGGGATCATCCTCCAGGCGGTGGTCGGCCTCGACGACGACGGGGAGACCGGCGTCCCGGAGTCGACCGGCTTCACCGTCGACGACCCCGAGGGGAACTACGCCGCGTTCGGCGCCGAGGCCTGGAACCGCCGCGGCGAGAGCGGCGCACCGCCCGGGTCGATCGACTCGGCCCGCCTCCGCGGCGCCCGCATCCAGGTCGAGGGCGAGGCCCAGGTCCTCGAACCGTCCGGCGAGCCGCCCGGGCAGGTCATCGGATCCGTCTCCCTCGACGCCCGCTGCGACTCGCGCGACTGACCGTTACATCTGGGGTCAGACCCCGGATGTAACAACGGGCTTCTGTTACATCCGGGGTCTGACCCCAGATGTAACGCCGGCTCACATCCAGCGCAGCGGGACGCGGACCACGACGCGGTACGAGCCGGCGACCGGCAGGGCGCCCAGGTCGCGGGAGTCGAGCGCCTCGACGTCGAGGTTGTCGGATAGCACCCGCATCGTCCGGCGGTCGTCGGAGACCTCCGACACCCGCTTCACCAGCCACGATCCCGGCCGGAACGGGTGGGGCAGCACGCGCAGCTCGCCGACCCTCGGCCGGGGGGCCGCGACGGCGATCAGGCCCTGCCCGGCGACGAGCGTCGGCTCCATCGAACGGTCGGCCACGACGAAGCGGCGCCACCGCAGCCAGCCCGGCACCCGGCGGCCGGGGTCGGCATCCACGGAGTCGGAGTGTATGTTCGACCTCGGAGTCAACCCGCCCGAGGAGTCCGCATGCTCGACAAGTTCTTCGCCACCGCCCCCACCGCCGACGCCCACTGCGACCTGTACTGCGGGGTGTACGACCCGGCCCAGGCCAAGATCGAGGCCCTGTCGTGCGTCAAGACGGCCAAGAAGCACGCCGAGAGCGACGACGAGCACTTCAAGACCCGCTGCGTGATCATCAAGGAGCAGCGCGCCGAGGAGTGCAAGCACCACCTGATGGTCCTCTGGGCCGACTTCTTCGCCCCCGCCCACTTCGAGCAGTTCCCGCAGCTCCACCAGCTCTTCTGGGATGCCATCCACCAGGCCGGCGAGGTCAAGAAGTCGCTCGACCCGGCCGTCGGCGAGAAGCTGATCGCCTACATCGACGAGATCGCCGAGATCTTCTGGCAGACCGACAAGGGCAAGGACATGGGGGTCTACCCGCCGGCCTGACCGGGGGTGGCCGCCGGCGGCGCGTAGCCGTACGGCAGCTCCAGGCCGTGGCGGCCGAGCCGCTCGGCGTCGCGAAGCAGGTCGACTGTCGGCGCGTCGGCCACGATCCGACCCTCGTCGAGGACGACCGCGCGCGGGCACACCGCCAGTGCGAACGGCAGGTCGTGGGTGACGATCACCTGGGTCTCGGGCCGGGTGTCGAGCAGCTCGGCCAGCTCGCGCCGACCTCGCGGGTCGAGACCGGACGTCGGCTCGTCGAGCACGAGGACCCGGGGCGCCATCGACAGCACGGTGGCCAGGGCGGCACGTCGCTTCTCACCGCCGCTCAGGTGGTGCGACGTGCGGGGCGCGAGGTCCGATGCCCCGACGGCGGCGAGAGCGTCGGCGACCGCGGCATCGCGGCTGGTGCGGTCCCAGCCGAGGTTGGCCGGACCGAAGGCGACGTCGTCGGCGACGGTGTGCAGGAAGAGCTGGTCGTCGGGATCCTGGAACACCAGCCCGACGCGGCGGCGCACCTCGTCGAGCGTGTCCGGGCCGAGGGTCAACCCGCCGACCGCGACGGTCCCGCGCTCGGGGGTGAGCAGCCCGTTGAGGTGCAGGGCGAAGGTCGTCTTGCCCGAGCCGTTGGGGCCGAGCACCGCCAGCCGCTCCCCCGCGGGCACGGTGAGCGAAAGCCCGTCGAGCACCGCACGGGGCGCTCCGGGATAGCCGAAGCGGACGTCGTCGACGACGATCTCGTCGGCCGATCCGGCCGTCTCGCCCGCCTTCACCCGCCGGTTCCGGTCAGGTGGACGACGAGCGCGGCCGCGGCGACGGCCGCGGGAACGAGGGCGGCGACCCACTCGGCGGCGGTGGCCCCGCGGTCGCCGAGGTCGGGCATCGTGCCGGAGTAGCCGCGGGCGACCATGGCGGCGTGGGTGCGCTCGCCGCGCTCGTAGGAGCGGACGAAGACGGTGCCCATCGACGTGGCGATCGGCCGGGCCTGCCAGAGCCAGCGGGGGTCGTGGGCGCGGGCGACCATCGCGGTGCGCATGCGGCGGAGCTGGTCGGCGACGAGGTCGAGCGAGCGCAGCATCGACGAGACGATCGCGGCGAGGGTCGGCGGCACGCGCAGGCGGGTGAGCGCGGTGAGGACCTCGGGCAGGCGGTTCGTCGCCGAGAACACGATGCTGGCGGTCGCGCCGAGGACGGCCTTGGCGACGATCCCCCACGCGGCCCACAGCCCGTCGCGCGAGACCTCGACCCCGGCGACGCTGGCCTGGTCACCCCCGCCCACGAAGGGAAGCACGGCGGCGACGGCGAGGAACGGGACGATCACGACGAGGCGTCGGAGCACGAGCGCGGGCGACAGGCGGGCGAGCGCGATCACCCCGGCCAGCACCGCGGCGTCGACCGCGAAGGCGGCGACGTACGTCCGGGGGGTGAGGGCGACGGCCACCGCGAAGGCGACCAGCCCGACGAGCGCGGCCTCGGGCGCGAGGCGGTGGACGGGCGTGGCGCCGGGGACGTGGAGGTGCGCGTGGTTGCCGAGGTGGCCGCCGCTCACGTCACCGCGCCGCTCACGTCACCGCGCCGGACCGGCCCCGGCGGACCGCGCTGACGACGCCGTAGCCGACGAGCAGCGTCAGCACCGCCCCGGTCGCGCCGGCGACGGCGAGGCTGAGCGACTCGTCGTCGATCCCCCGGGTGGCGTAGTCGGCGAAGGGCCCCCCGGCGAGGGCGTGGTCGCGGCCCTCGTCGACGAAGCCACGGTCCTCGGCGACGCGCTCGAGCCCGTCGGGGTCGTCGGCGGCGAACTGGCTGACGACGACCGCCATCACCAGCACGACGAGGGCGGCGCCGATGGCGAACGTGCGGGCGGTGACCGGCGCGCCCCGGCGGAGCGACTCGGCGGGCAGGTCGGCGGCCCCGGCGACCAGGTCGGGACGCGACGCCAGCACGGCGGCGACGGCCAGGCCGCTGATCAGTCCCTCCCCGATGCCGATCAGGGCGTGCACGCCGACCATGGCGCCGAACACGGTGTCGAACGGCACCGGCGCGGTGGCCCCGAACAGCCACTCGAGCGAGAAGGCGGCCGCCGACAGCACGACCGAGCCGCCCGCCGCCAGGCCGGTCGCGCCGACGACGCCACCGGCATTGGCGGGCAGCACCCGGCGGAACAGGCGGAACAGCGCCCACCCGCCGAACGCGGGCACGATCGCCATGTTCAGCACGTTGTAGCCGAGCGCGGTGATGCCGCCGTCGGCGAAGAGCAGGGCCTGCACGACCACGACGACGGTGACGACGAGGGTCCCGGTGCGGGGGCCGAGCAGGACGGCGGCCAGGGCCCCGCCGAGCAGGTGGCCGGTGGTGCCCGACGCCACCGGGAAGTTGAACATCTGGGCGGCGAAGATGAACGCCGCCGCCGCGCCGGCGAGGGGAACCTGCGCGTCGCCGAGCTCGTGGCGGCTCGCCCGCAGGCACAGCCCGACGACCGCGATCGAGATCAGCCCGGTCGCCAGCGCGACGCCCGGGCTGAGGAAACCGTCGGGGGCGTGCATCGCGAACATCCCGGCCACAGTACGGACGCCCCCACCTTCCTGCAAACGGTTCGCAACAACCGGCGACGGCGGCGACGAGGGTGCCCCTAGCCTGGCGGGCCGTGGACCTCGAGGACGCGCTGCGGGCCGGTGGGCACCGGGTCACGACCGCCCGGCGCGTCGTGTGGGAGGTCCTCAGCGAGGCGCACGACCACGTGAGCGCGGCGGAGGTCGCCGAACGGGCGCACCGGCGCGACGCCGGCATCAACGTGTCGTCGGTGTACCGGACCCTCGCCCTGTTCACCGAGCTGGGCCTGGCGCGCGAGTCCCGGCTCGGCGACGAGGCCACGTGGGAGCCGGCCCACGGCGACGCCGTCGTGCACCTGGTGTGCGAGCGCTGCGGTCGGGTGCTCCACCACCCGGCGACCGCGGTCGACGCCCTGCGTCGCCAGCTCGACGACGACGCCGACTTCGTGGTCGACACCGTCGACGTCCGCGTCACCGGCCACTGCCGCCGCTGCCCGCGGTGACCGTCAGCCCAGGCGGAGGTGGCGCAGCGCCGAGCGGGCGGCGTGGAACCCGCCCATGCCGTGCACGCCGGCGCCCGGCGGGGTGGCGGCCGAGCAGATGAACACGCCGGGGATCCCGGTGGCGTAGGGGTCGAAGGCGAGCCGGGGTCGGAACAGCACCTGGCGGGGGTCGGCGGCGCCGGTGGCGATGTCGCCGCCGACGAAGTTGGCGTTGCCGGCCTCGATGGCGGCGGGCCCGGCGACGTGGCGGCCGACGATGCGGTCGCGCAGGCCCGGGGCGAAGTGCTCGATGCGGTCGATCACCGCCTCGGTGGCGTCGCCGTCGTAGCCATGGGGGACGTGGGCGTAGGCCCAGACGGGGTGGACGTCGCCCACCGAGCGGGACGGGTCCGCCAGGTACTGCTGGCCGACGAGCAGGAACGGGTCGGCGGGCATCCGCCCACGGTGGACGTCGCGCTCGGCGGCCGCGATCTCCTCGAGCGTGCCGCCGACGTGGACGGTGCCCGCCCGGCGGGCCGGCTCGGCGGTCCACGGCACCCCGCCCTCGACCGCGAGGTCGACCTTCCACGCCGCCGGCCCGTACCGGTAGCGCCGGTACGCCCGGGCGACCCGGGGCGGGAGGGCGTCGCCCGCGACGTCCAGGACGCCGCGGGGCGCGAGGTCGAGGAGCACGGCATCGGCGGGCGGAAGGTCGTCGAGCGAAGTGACGGTCGTGCCGGTCTCGACCTTCCCGCCGAGGGACTCCAGCAGCGACACCAGCGCGTCGCCGATCGCCCGAGACCCGCCCCGCGCGACGGGCCAGCCGACGTGGTGGCCGGACCCGATCAACGCCAGTCCGATGGCGGAGGTGGTCGGCGCGGTCAGCGGGTGGAAGGCGTGGGCGGCGGCCCCGGCGAAGAGGCCCCGCGCCTCGTCGGTGCGCCACCGGCGGGCCAGGGTCGTCGCGGGCAGCAGCCCCCTAAGCCCGAACGACGCCAGCCGCAGGGGATGGCGGGGGAACCGCTGCTGGATCGGGCGGAGGATCTCGCCCGCCAGGGCCGGGAAGTGCCCGGCGATCGGCCCGAACGTCCGCCGCCAGGCCCGGCCGTCCTCCCCCAGGCCGGCGACGGTCTCGTCGAGGGAGCGCACCATGACGCCCGCCCGCCCGCCGTCGAGCACGTGGACGAGGTCGACCTCGGGGAGGCACCACTCGAGCCCGTGCTCGGCCAGCGGGAGGGAGGCGAGGAACGGAGACGCGGCGGCGAACGGGTGAACGGCGGAGCACACGTCGTGGAGCACGCCGGGGAGGGTCAGCTCCTCGGTGCGCGACCCGCCGCCCACGGTGTCGCGCGCCTCCAGGACGGTGACGTCGAGCCCGGCCCGGGCCAGGGCGACGGCGCCGGCCAGCCCGTTGGGCCCCGACCCCACCACGACGGCCCGTGCCATCGCGTCGACGTTACATCCGGGGTCAGACCCCAGATGTAACAGAAGCCCGTTGTTACATCTGGGGTCTGACCCCGGATGTAACGAGGGCGACGTCGAGGACCTGGTCGACGCGGTCGACGAGGTGGACCGTCATCGCCTCGCGGACCTCGTCGGGGAGGTCGTCGAGGTCGGGTCCGTTGCGGGCCGGGAGGATCACCTCGGTGAGCCCGGCCCGATGGGCGGCCAGCACCTTCTGCTTCACGCCGCCGATCGGGAGCACCCGACCCGACAGCGTGACCTCGCCGGTCATGCCGACCTCGGGCCGCACGGTGCGCCCGGTGAGCAGCGACACCAGCGCGGTCGTCATGGTGATGCCGGCGGACGGGCCGTCCTTGGGCACCGCCCCGGCGGGGAAGTGCACGTGGATGCGGCGGGCCAGGGCGTCGGGGTCGACGCCGGTCTCGCCCGCGTGGCTGCGGACCCACGACAGGGCGATCTCGGCCGACTCCTTCATCACGTCGCCGAGCTGACCGGTGACCTGGAGGCCGGGCTCGCCGTCCATCGCCGTCGTCTCGACGAAGAGGACGTCGCCCCCGGCGCCGGTGACGGCCAGTCCGGTCGCCACGCCGGGCGTCGCCGTGCGGTCGGCGACCTCCTCGGGGTGGAAGCGGGCCCGCCCGACCAGGTCGGGGAGGCCGTCGGCGTCGACCACGACCGGCTCGTCG
>JAAYBP010000292.1 GCA_012730075.1 Acidimicrobiales bacterium
CGCGGAGGTCAGGTCCGGCGCCCCCGCCCGGGCATGACCCGGTACGCGTCGTACACGCCGTCGAGGTTCCGGATGGAGCGGAGCACCGAGTCGAGGTGCTCCGGGTCGCCCAGCTCGACGTCGAACTTCATGTTCGTCACCCGGTCGGCGCCCGAGCGCGTCTCGCAGCCGAGGATGTTGATGTCGAGGTCGGCGAAGGCGCCCGACACGTCGCCCAGGAGCCGCGGCCGGTCGAGGGCGCGCACCTCGACGCCCGCCTCGAACGTGCCCGACCCCGAGCCGTCCCACTCGACCTCCATCAGCCGGGCGCCCTGGCCCAGCGCGAGCGACACGGCGTTGGCGCAGTCGGTCCGGTGGATCGACACGCCCCGCCCGCGGGTGATGAAGCCCATGATCTCGTCGCCGGGCACCGGCGTGCAGCACTTGGCCAGGCGGACCAGGACGTCGTCGAGGCCCTCGACGTGGACGCCGATGTCGGTCCGCCGCGACCGGCTGCGGCGCCCGGCGGCCGGGGCCGCGAGCTGGGCGGCGTCGTCGTCGGTGCCGCGCAGGCTCCGGCCGACGCGGGCGGCCACCGCCTCGGCCGACACGTGGTGCTCGCCGATGGCGGCCAACAGCGTGTCGACGTCCGCGTAGTTCATCTCGGCGGCGACGTCGGCGAAGACCTGGGCGCCGAGCGAGTTCACCGGCAGCGACGTCCGCCGCAGGGCCTTGTCGAGCGCGTCGCGGCCGTTCTCGATGGCGTCGCCGCGCCGCTCCCGGGAGAACCACTGCTTGATGCGGTTCGTCGCCTTCGGGGTCTTGGCGATCTGCAACCAGTCCCGCTTGGGGCCGGCCCCCTTCGAGCTCGACCGGACGATCTCGCACGTGTCGCCGGACACGAGCGTGTACTCGAGCGACACCAGACGGCCGTTCACCTTGGCGCCGGCGCAGGTGTGGCCGACCTCGGTGTGCACGGCGTAGGCGAAGTCGATCGGCGTCGCGCCCGCGGCCAGGGTGATGATGCGCCCCTGCGGGGTGAACACGTAGACCTCGTCCTGGTCGAGGTCGACCTTGACCTGGGCGTAGAACTGCTGCGGGTCGGTGATCTCCGACTGCCACTCGACGATGCGGTCGAGCCAGAGCATCCGGTCGCCGGACTGGCTGTCGTCCTTGTAGCTCCAGTGGGCGGCGACCCCGAACTCGGCCCGGGTGTGCATCTCGCGGGTGCGGATCTGCACCTCGATCGTCTTCCCCTGGGGACCGACGACCGTCGTGTGCAGCGACTGGTAGAGGTTGAACTTCGGGTGGGCGATGTAGTCCTTGAACCGGCCCTGCACCGGCGCCCACGTCGAGTGGACCGACCCGAGGGCGGCGTAGCAGTCCTTGACCTGGTCGACGACGACGCGGATCCCGACCAGGTCGAAGATGTCGTCGAAGGCCCGGCCCTTCACCACCATCTTCTCGTAGACGCTCCAGTAGTGCTTCGGTCGCCCGGAGACCTCGGCGTCGATCTGGAGCTCGCGCATCCGGAACCGCACCTCCTCGAGCACCTGGGTCAGGTAGAGCTCGCGCTCCGGCGCGCGCTGCTGGACCATGTGGTCGATCTCGGCGTAGCGGCGGGGGTGCTGGGTGGCGAAGGCGAGGTCCTCGAGCTGCTGGCGGAGGTCCTGCATCCCGAGCCGATGCGCCAGCGGCGCGTAGATCTCGAGGGTCTCGCGGGC
This sequence comes from Acidimicrobiales bacterium, assembly GCA_012730075.1. Classification (GTDB taxonomy): domain Bacteria; phylum Actinomycetota; class Acidimicrobiia; order Acidimicrobiales; family Iamiaceae; genus Iamia. The sequence goes on from JAAYBP010000292.1 coordinate 1,704, forward strand.
GATGCGCTCGCGCTTCCACTCCGGCAGGGCGGCGATGGTGCGCATGTTGTGCAGCCGGTCGGACAGCTTGATGATGATCACCCGGACGTCGCGGGCCATCGACACCAGCATCTTGCGGACCGTCTCCGCCTGCTGGGCCTCCTTCGACTCGAAGTTGAGCCGTTCGATCTTGGTCACGCCGTCGACCAGGCGGCGCACCTGGGCGCCGAACTCCAGCTCGATGTCGCCCAGCGACGTCCCGGTGTCCTCGACCGCGTCGTGGAGCAGGGCCGCCGCGATGGTCACGTCGTCGAGCCCGAACCCGGCGACGATGCGGGCGACCTCCAGCGGGTGGGTGATGTAGGCCTCGCCGGACCGGCGCGTCTGGCCGGCGTGGGCCGCCTTGGCGGTCTCGTACGCCTTGACGATCAGCCCGGTCGGGCCCTTGGGGTGCTTGACGCGGTAGTCGGCGATCAGCGGGGCCAGCACCTGGTCGTTGGGCGCGGGGGTGCGCCGCCAGGGGAGCACGCGGTCGACCGTCGCCATCCCGCCATCATGCCGCGTCCCACCCCGGTTCCGACCGCCCCCGCACGACCGGTCCCGGAGGTCTGCGCCGGGGCGATCGGTTCGGAGGCTCAGCCGACGCCGAGCGGGATCACGTGGGCGGGATCGACGCGGTATCGCACGTGCGCGCCGACGGGGGGCGGGTCGAGTGCGGGCACGGTGAGCACCACGTCGGCCTCGGGCTCGACCACCCGCGCCCGCACCCGGCTCGCCGGACCCCGGAAGGTCACCGCGACCACCTCGACCTCGAGCGGACCGCCGGCGTCGGCGACCAGGGCCGCCCCGTGGACCAGGACCGGCCCGTCACCGAGGCCGAGCGATCCGGCCGCCACCGCGTCGAGCACGTTCTCGTGGCCGAGGAACCGGGCGGTCTCGACGCCCCCCGGATCGCGCCAAACGTCCGACACCGGGCCGTCCCGCACCACCCGCCCACTGCGCATGACCGCCAACCGGTCGGCGACCGCGTAGGCCTCCTCCTGGTCGTGGGTGACGAACACCGCGGCGACGCCCGTACCGGTCAGGATCCGCCGGAGGTCGCCGGCGAGGCGCTCGCGCAGCACCCGGTCGAGCGAGCCGAGCGGCTCGTCCAGCAGGAGGACGGGCGGCTCCGGTGCCAGGGCACGGGCCAGGGCGACCCGCTGGGCCTCCCCGCCCGACAGCGTGTCGACCGCCCGGTCCCGCCACCCGTCGAGGTCGACCAGGGTGAGGACCTGGTCGACCCGTGCCCGGCGGGCGGCGGCGGCGAGACCGCGCATCCGCAGGCCGAACTCGACGTTGTGGCCGACCGTCCGGTGCGGGAACAGGGCGTGGTCCTGGAACATCAGCCCGAAGCCGCGCTCGTGCGGGGGCCGGGACGTGACCGATTCCCC
>JAAYBP010000006.1 GCA_012730075.1 Acidimicrobiales bacterium
GATCGAGGGGTTCGACGTGACGCCCCGGACGCCCCGCGACACCCACTCGGCGAGATCACCGTCGCGGACCCACGCCCGGCGCAGGTTGTCGAGCCAGGGGCTCTGGCCCTGCTGGTCGTACAGGTCGTGGAGGCGGGTCATCGGAGGCTCCGGGGTCGGGGGCGGGCGCCGGGTCAGGCGTCCCCGTCGAGGTCGGCGATCAGTTCACGGGCACGTTCGGCGACGTTCTCCCCGGTGTACCCCATCCGCTCGAGGACTTCGCGGCCGGGCGCCGAGGCGCCGAAGCGGTCGATGCTGACGCTGGCGTCGGCCCAGCGGTCCCAGCCGAGCGACACCCCGGCCTCGACGGCGAGGGTCGGGACGCCCGCGGGGAGGACGGACTCCTGGTAGTCGAACGTCTCGGCCCCGAAGAGGTCCCAGGACGGCATCGACACGACCCGCACCGACCGGCCCTCGGATCGGAGGATCTCGGCCGCCTCGACGCACACCGAGACCTCGCTGCCGGTGCCGAGCAGGACCACCGCCGGCTCGCCGGGGTCGTCGGAGAGCACGTACGCGCCCCTCGCCACGCCGTCGGCGTCGGTGCCGTCGAGCACGGGAAGGTCCTGCCGGGTGAGGGCGAGCAGCGTCGGTCCGTCGCCTTCGATGGCTACCCGCCACGCCGCCGCGGTCTCGTTGGCGTCGGCGGGCCGTATCAGGCGCAGGCCGGGGATCGTGCGCAGCGCCATCAGGTGCTCGACCGGCTGGTGCGTCGGTCCGTCCTCGCCGAGGCCGACCGAGTCGTGGGTGAAGGAGTAGATGACCTTGGCCCGGCTCAGCGCGGCCAGCCGGATCGACGGGCGGCAGTAGTCGGCGAACTGGAGGAACGTGCCCCCGACCGGCAGCGTGCCGCCGTGCAGGGCCATGCCGTTCATCACGGCGGCCATGGCGTGCTCGCGGATGCCGAAGTGGAACTGACGGCCACCGGGGTCGTCGACCGCCTGCACGCCCACGCCCTTCACCAGCGTGCCGGTGTTGCCCGACAGGTCGGCGCCGCCGCCGAGCAGGCCCGGGACGTGGTCGAGGAGCGCCTGGAAGCACGCGCCGCTCGACTTCCGGGTGGCCTGCTTCCCACCGGGCTCGAGGTGGGGGAGGGCGTCGGCCCAGCCGTCGAGGCCGGTCGCGGCCCAGGCCGCGTCCCACGCGTTCCGGTCGCCGTCCCACGCGGCGAGGCGCGCCTCCCACGCCTCCCGGGCCGACCGGCCGCGGGATCCGGCCTCGCGGTACAGGGCGAGCACGTCGTCGGGCACGTGGAAGGTCTCGTCGGGCGGGAGCCCCATGACCTCCTTGGTGGCGACGACCTCGTCCTCGCCGAGGGGGTTGCCGTGCGCGAAGTCGGTGTCGGTGTAGCGGGGCGACGGGTAGCCGATGTGGCTGCGCAGGACGACCAGGGACGGGCGGGTCTCGTCGTCGCGCGCCTGGCGCAGCGCCGCCTCGATGGCATCGAGGTCGTTGACGACGTCACCGGCCTCGATCACCTCCCACCCGTAGGACCGGAACCGGGCGGGCGTGTCGTCGGTGAACGACAGCTCGGTCGGACCGTCGATCGAGATGTGGTTGTCGTCCCACACGGCGATCAGGCGGCCGAGGCCGAGGTGCCCGGCGAGCGAGGCCGCCTCGTGGCTGATCCCCTCCTGGAGGTCGCCGTCGGAGCAGATGACCCACGTGTGGTGGTCGACCACGTCGGCGCCGAACGTGGCCCGCAGCCAGCGCTCGGCGATCGCCATGCCCACCGCGTTGCCCACGCCCTGGCCGAGGGGGCCGGTGGTGACCTCGACGCCCGGCGTGTGGTGCACCTCGGGGTGGCCCGGGGTCCTGGACCCCCACTGGCGGAACGCCTTCAGGTCGTCGAGCGTGAGCCCGTACCCGGTGAGGTGGAGCATGGCGTACTGGAGCACCGAGGCGTGGCCGCAGGACAGGACGAAGCGGTCGCGATCCGCCCACTGCGGATCGGACGCGTCGTAGGTCATGATCCGGGTCCACAGCACGTGGGCCAGGGGGGCGAGGGCCATCGCCGTGCCGGGATGGCCGCTGTTCGCCGCCTGGGGCATGTCCATCGACAGGCCTCGGATGACGTTGATGGCGCGCTGCTCGAGCTCGGCGTCGGTCACCCGCCGCACACTACCGACCGTCCCGAGCCCCTCTCGAAGGCGCCCCCTCACCTGGGGGTCGGCCCGCTGTCTCGCCGCGTCACCGGCCGCCACCGACGCCACCTCGGTGCGCCCCCGGTGGGCGACGGCCGGGCGTAGGGTGCGGCCATGGCCGACACCGAGACCGTCTGGGGCGAGATCGACGGGCGGGTCATCACCTTCCCGATGCGGGTCGAGGAGATGAACGCGGCGACGCTGCTCTTCACCGTCCCCGCCGACGAGGCGGCCGCGCTGCTCCCCGGCGAGGCGTTCGAGGTCGTCGAGGTCGCCCCGGGTCGGGCCCAGATGGTGATCGCCCTGTGCGACTACGTGCGCAACCCGTGGGGCGACTACGACGAGGTCAACCTCGGTTTCCTCGCACGTCCCGCCGGCGCATCCGAGGACGTGATCGGCTCGTTCGTGTACCGGATGCCGGTCAACCAGGAGTTCACCCGCGAGGCCGGGAACCGGGTCATGGGCTTCCCCAAGACCGTCGAACGGATCGACGTCGACTACTCCGACTCGACCGTCGCGTTCCGGCTCGCGTTCGACGGCCGACCCACGCTGGGGGTCACGTTGCCCCGGGCGGCCGCCACCGGCGCCCCCGAGTCGATCGACGCCGTCAGCTACTCGTACCTCGACGGCGTCCCGTACGGCACCACCCTCTCGATGGAGATGGGCACCGGCTTCCCCGATCCCACGGAGGTCGTCATCGAGGTCGGCGACGGGCCCGTCGCCGACGAGCTGCGCCGCCTCGGCCTCCCCGCCGTACCCGACATGGTCACCTGGGGCGAGGGCCTCGCCGCCACCTTCCACCTCGGCCACCCGGTCTGAAGCCGCCCCCGCCCCGCCGAACCCCGATTCTCGCAACCCTCCTCCACGCCTGCGTGGGACCAGGGTTGCCAGAACGGCTCCCGCGGGTGTGGATGTGGGCTCGTGGGAGGCGCCGGGCGCGGCCTATGGTGTCCGTCCCCACGGGCTGTGGCGCAGCTTGGTTAGCGCGCTTGACTGGGGGTCAAGAGGTCGGGAGTTCGAATCTCCCCAGCCCGACCA
>JAAYBP010000293.1 GCA_012730075.1 Acidimicrobiales bacterium
CCGTCGAGGGTCTCGATGTTCTGCATGGCGAGCATCTGGAAGATGTACTCGTTGCCCGAGCGGCGGGCGGGGTCGCCGGTGCAGTTCTCGGCCGGGCCGAGGATGGCGAAGTCGATGCCGGCCCGCTTCAGGAGCTTGGCCATCGCCTGGGTGACCTTCTGGTTCTTGTCGTCGAAGGACCCGGCACAGCCGACCCAGTAGAGGTACTCGTGCTCGAACGGGCCGTCGCCGTCGACCACGACCACGTCGCCCAGCTTCTCGGCCCACTTGGCCCGCTCGGTCTGGCTCATGCCCCACGGGTTCCCGGAGTTCTCCATGCCGCGGTAGGCGGTGCCGAGCTCGGTCGGGAAGTTCGACTCCATCAGCGACAGGTAGCGCCGCATGTCGAGGATCTTGTCGAGGATCTCGATGTTGACCGGGCAGATCTCGTCGCACGCCTTGCACGACGTGCACGCCCAGACCTCCTCGGGCGTGATGCGCTCGAACAGGGAGTCGGCGCCGATGGTGATCTCGCCGTCGAGGCTGAGCGGCGGCGACACCTTGGGGTCGCCCGTGGCCGCCATGACCTCGCCGGTCTTGAGCACGATCTCGCGGGGGTCGAGCGGCTTGCCGGTGGCGTGGGCCGGGCAGACGCTCGTGCAGCGGCCGCACATCGTGCAGGCGTCGGTGTCGAGCAGCTGCTTCCAGGTGAAGTCCTCGACGGTGGAGGCGCCGAAGCTCTCCAGTTCGGTCTCCATCAGGTTCGGCATCGCCTTCATGGCGCCCTTCGGGCGCTCCTTGTCGCGCAGGTACATGTTCAGCGGCGAGGTGAACATGTGGCGCAGCATCGTGACCGGGAGGATGGCGAGGAACAGCAGGAACGAGCCGACGTGCAGCAGCCACCAGACCTGGTGGCCGCCGGCGAGGTGGTCCCAGTCCTCGATGAGGGTGGCGAGCGGCGACCCGACGAACGACCACGTCTCGTACGGGGGCCGGACGCCGCCCGCCTCCTGGGTGGTGAGGGCGATGCGCCAGGCCTCGGCGCCGAACCCGGTGACCGCCAGGGCGAGCAGCGTGCCGAGGCCGAGGGCGTGCTCGGGCTTGGACTTGATGCGGATGCGGTACGGACGCTGGACGTAGCGGCGGACGATCGCCCACAGCGTTCCGAAGAGCAGGGCGAGACCGGCCGCGTCGCCGACGGCGGTGTAGGCCTTGTACACGTCGCCGTGCAGGAACTTCATCGGCTCGGGCAGCTGGTGGTCGACCTCGAGGACGATCGTGACGGCCAGCAGGATCAGGAAGCCGAAGTAGATCAGCGAGTGCATCAGGCCCGCGGCCGGGTCGCGGAGCAGCGTGCGCATGTAGACGCCGGCGCGGAAGTCGGCCATGCGGCGCTTCGCGTTCTTCGGGGTGGTCGAGCGGTCGTCGGGGCCGCCGCGCTCCCAGTTCCGGGTGCGGAGGGAGAAGTTGTACGCACCGACCGCGAACGCGATCGAGACGACCAGGTAGAACGTCAACTTCACGCCGCTCGGCACGTTGTGCCACACCTCGCGGCGCATCGGGGAGTCGTCGTGCCACTGCGTGAACAGCGGGATGGTGCCGAGGGCGAGCGTCACCACGGTGAAGCTCAGGCCGATGGCGATGACGATCTGGTGGGGGCGGATCCGCTTCGTCGTGGGCGAAGCAGCCTCATCAGTCGTGGTCATGGTGCCTCCGAAGTTACTCACGGTCCGGGGGGCGCACCCACTCCGCGACGGCAATGCCTCGACTGAGGTGCCGTCCGCGCCGATGATGGTGCGGGGAGACGACGATGGCCCCCGGGCCGCAGGAGGAACGAGCGATGAAGGTGCGGGCGATCGGAACGTTGGCCCTCGGTGCGGCGCTGGTGGTGACGGCCGGGTGCGGCAAGGTCGCGGAGAAGGCGGCCGAGAAGACGGCGGAGAAGGTGGTGGAGGACCAGACGGGCGGTTCGGTCGACTTCGACGCCGACGACGGCGGGATCGACATCGAGACCGAGGACGGCAGCCTCTCGATCGGCACCGGTGACGTGCCCGAGGAGTGGCCCGCCGACATCCCGCTCGACGTCTTCGAGGTCGAGACCTCGTCGAGCTCGCGCACCGACGGGTTGTCGATCTACCTGAGCGGGCCGGCGTCGTCGTCGGTCGACGACGTGGTCGCGGCCTACCGCGACGCGTTGTCCGACTGGGACGAGACCGGCGATCTCAGCTCGAGCACCGGCGACTTCGAGAGTGCGACGGTCTCGTTCGAGGACGGGGACCGGACCCTGACCCTCAACGTGGTCGAGGACGCGGGCGACACGCAGGTGTCGCTCTCCTACTCCGCCCCGGAGTGACCGGCAGGGCTCAGGCCCGACCGTCGGCGGGTCGTGACGTGCCGCTGGCCAGCAGGTAGCCGCGGCTGCGCACCGTGTGGATCGTCATGCGCAGCGGGGCCAGGCGCCGCCGCAGGCGCAGGACGTGCACGTCGAGCGCGTTGCGCCCCGGCGCGCCCTCGGGCCAGCCCGCCTCGGCGAGGGCGTCGCGGCTGACGACGGTGCCGAGCCGGTCGAGCAGGGCCCGGGCGAGGCGGTGCTCGACCGGGGGGAGCGCCACCCACTCGCCGCCGACCCGGAACAGGCCGTCGTCGTCGAGCACCGGCCGCTCGGCGGTCCGGTCCCCGCCGCCGCCGCCGAGCCGGTGGGCCAGCCAGCGGATGCGGGCCTGGAGGTCCGCGTCGGCCACCGGGATGCGCACCCAGTCCTCCCGGTCGTCCCCCGGGTCGGGAGCGGGGGTCGTCGGACCGAGCAGCAGGACCCGCGGGCGGCCCTCCGCTCTCAGCGCGGTGCGGGTCGCCTCCTGTTCCGGCCAGCGCACGAGGGTGATCTCGGGCCGGTCGCCGTCCGGCTCGACTCCGTCCATGGGGGGAACGTATGCAGCGTTCGTTTCGCGGTTGTTTCGCGGTCGTGAACCGTCCGGCCTAGCGTCGCCGCGCCGGGGACCGACCGGCTAGGCGAACACCTGGCGGTCGAGGACGCGGATGCGCTCGGCGAGCACGGCCATCACCTTGCGGGCCAGGGTCGGGACCTCGGTGAGCACGGCGGCGAACTCGCGGGCGCCGAGCACGAACACGACCATGTCCTCGTCGGCGACGACGGTGGCCGTGCGCGGGCCGTGGTCGAGGAGCGCGAGCTCGCCGACGCTGTCGCCGGGCCCCAGGGTGGCGACCTTGCGCCCGCCTCGCTTGACGGTGGCGGTGCCCTCGACGATCACGAACGCCTCGCGACCGGCGTCGCCCTGCTGGGTGAGGACCTGGCCGGCCGCGATCCGCACCTCGTCGCCGGCCTTGGCGATCTTCGCCAGCTCGCGGGCCGAGCACCCGGCGAACAGCGGCACGGAGGCGAGGTGGGCCTGGTAGGAGTCGCGGCGAGCCATGGCGCGTGAGCATACGGACACCACGTCCGGCGTGCTGGGAACCTCGGGTCCGCGGTGGGTGCCGGTGCCGCGGAGGCGGGTTGGCGGAGCGATCTCGGGCACCTCGTGCTCGTCATGATGTGGTCAAGGCGACGAAATGTTGGCGAAACAGTCCGTCCGTACGTTCCTGCCGTCCGAGGGGGTCCGCGATCCCCGATCGCCAACGAGAAAGCTGAAACCGCCCATGGAAAACGGTGACCTGGCTTGGGTGCTCGCGTCCGCGGCCCTCGTCATGTTCATGACGCCGGGACTGGCGTTCTTCTACGGAGGAATGGACCGGTCCCGCAACGTCCTCAACATGTTGATGATGAACTTCTGGTGCCTGCTGGTGATGCCCCTGCTGTGGGTGATCATCGGCTTCACGCTCGCCCAGAGCGGCGACGGGGGCATCAACAACTGGATCGGCAACCTCGATGCCGTGTTCCTGAACGACATCGGCATCGCCGACGACAACGGTGGCGCGATCGCCACGATCGCCTTCCTCGGAATGTTCGCCACGATCACGCCGGCGCTGATCTCCGGTGCCGTCGCCGACCGCATGAAGTTCTCGGCCTGGGCGATCTTCGCCCCGGTCTGGATGCTGCTCGTGTTCGTCCCGGTGTTCCGGTGGGTCTACGCCGGCTGGCTGGGCGACCGGGGGTCGATCGACTTCGCCGGTGGCACGGCCATCCACGTCAACGCCGGCATCGCGGCGCTCGCCGCCGTGATGGTGCTCGGCAAGCGCAAGGGCTGGCCGCAGGAGGGCCACCCGCCCCACTCGATGCCGCTGGTCATGATCGGCACCGGCATCCTCTGGTTCGGCTGGTTCGGCTTCAACGCCGGCTCGGCGCTCGGCGCCAACGGCCAGGCGGCCCAGGCGTTCATGAACACCTTCCTCGCCGCGGCGGCGGCCGGCCTGTCGTGGTGCATCGTCGAGAAGATCCGTGACGGTCACTTCACCAACCTCGGTGCCGCATCGGGCATCGTCGCCGGCCTCGTCGCCATCACGCCGGCCGCCGGCTACGTGTCGGGCATGGGCCCGATCGCCATCGGCCTCATCGCCGGCGTGATCTGCTGCTTCGCCGTCGGCCTCAAGTCGAAGCTCGGCTACGACGACGCGCTCGACGTCGTCGGCGTCCACTTCGTCGGCGGGCTGGTCGGCTCGGTGCTGATCGGCTTCTTCGCCAGCCCGGACTTCTTCGGTGGCGACTTCGGCGAGGGCCTCTTCTACGGAGGCAACGCCGAGCTGCTGTTCGAGCAGATCCTCGCCAACGTGGTGGCGATCATCTACTCCTTCGTCGTCACCTTCGGCATCATGTACCTGCTGAAGGTCACCATCGGCGTGAGGGTCGACGAGGAGACCGAGACCACCGGCCTCGACCTCGCCGAGCACAGCGAGAACGCCTACCACGAGTCCGCCGCCTGACGGCCCGATCCACGCAGAGGACAGACCCATGAAGCTCATCACCGCGATCATCAAGCCGTTCAAGCTGGACGACGTGAAGTCGGCCCTGAAGGACGCCGGCGTGGTCGGCATCACCGTCACCGAGGTCAAGGGGTTCGGTCGCCAGGGCGGCCACACCGAGACCTACCGGGGCACCGAGTACCAGATCGACTTCGTCCCCAAGGTGAAGCTCGAGATCGTCGTCGACGACGGGGCCGCCGACTCGGTCGTCGACGTCGTCGTCGCCTCGGCCGCCACCGGCAAGATCGGCGACGGCAAGGTCTGGGTGACGCCCGTCGAGGGCATCACCCGGATCCGCACCGGCGAACAGGGGGTCGACGCGATCTAGACCCGATCTCGACCTCCCCCGAGCGGGCGGCTCACGCCGCCCTCCCGACGGAGCCCCCGGGCCGACGGCCCGGGGGCTCCGTCGCGTCCCGTGGCTCCATCGCGTCCGGTCGGACAGGTTGGCGTCAGGAGGGCGTTCGACGAGCGAAACACGGTGCGTCTCCGCCCGAAACATCCCGTCCCTACGGTCGCCCCCATCGCGGTGCCGACGGCGTCACCGCGTCGACAACCAACCCACCAATCGGAGGACAAGTGAAGCGAAAGCTCATCACCGGGGGGGTGGTGGCCGGTGCGACCGCCCTCCTCCTGGCATCACCTGCGGGAGCCCAGGAGGTCTACGAACCCACCACCCAGGACTACCTGGACAACATCTGGGTGCTCGTCGCCGGAATCCTGGTGCTGTTCATGCAGGCCGGGTTCGCACTCGTCGAGGCTGGGCTCACCCGGGCCAAGAACGTCGCCAACATCATGATGAAGAACCTCATGGACTGCATGGTCGGCGTGATCGCGTTCTTCTTCGTCGGCTACTCGATCGCCTATGGCGGTACCGGCACCGAGAAGTTCCTCGGGTTCGGCGGCTTCGGCCTCGACCTCAGCACGTCGGGATACGCCGGGGGCCTGTCGCCCGCCACCGACTTCTTCTTCCAGGTCGTGTTCGCCGCGACCGCGGCCACGATCGTGTCGGGGGCCATGGCCGAGCGGACGAAGTTCGTCAGCTACTTCTTCTACAGCCTGATCATCACGGCACTGATCTACCCGGTCGTGGTGCGCTGGACGTGGGGTGGCGGCTGGATCTCCCAGCTCGACACGCCCTACAGCGACTTCGCCGGCTCGACCATCGTCCACAGCACGGGAGCCTGGGCGGCGCTGATGGGCGCCATCATCCTCGGACCCCGCCTCGGCAAGTACGGCAAGGACGGCAAGGCCCGCGCCATCCCCGGTCACTCGATCGCCCTCACGCTGCTGGGCACGCTGATCCTGTTCGTCGGCTGGTTCGGGTTCAACCCGGGCTCGGAGCTCGCCGCCGACCTGGCCGTGATGGACGTCGCGGTCGTGACCCTGCTGTCGGGCTGCGCGGGCGCCCTCACCGCGATGCTGACGATCTGGCTCCGGAGCGGGAAGCCCGACGTCGGGATGACGTGCAACGGGCTGCTCGCCGGTCTGGTGTCGATCACCGCCGGTGCCGGCACGATGACCGAGCCGATGGCCCTGCTCACCGGCGCGATCGGCGGTGTGCTCGTCGTGCTCGCGGTCGAGGTGTTCGAGAAGGTCCTCAAGGTCGACGACCCGGTCGGAGCGATCTCGGTCCACGGCGTCTGCGGCGCCTGGGGCACGATCGCCATCGGCCTCTTCGCCAGCAAGGCGGATGGCTTCATCGACGCCGACCGGGGCCTCTTCTACGGCGGTGGGATGAGCCAGCTGGTCACCCAGGTGATCCTCGTCGTGTCGGTGTTCGTGTTCGTCACGATCGCGGCCGGTGTGCTCTTCACGGTGCTCAAGTACACGATCGGTCTGCGGGTCACCCCGGAGGAGGAGATGACCGGACTCGACGTCCTCGAGCACGGCTCGCCCGGCTACGCCGGTGATCCGCTCGCCGGCATGAGCTTCGAGGACCTCACCGAGTCGATGTCCACCAAGGAGCTCGAGCGGCTGCTCGGCAAGGAAAGGGTCGAGGTCGGAGCATGAAGCTGATCACCGCGGTCATCAAGCCGTTCAAGCTCGAGGACGTCAAGGTCGCCCTCAAGGAGGCCGACGTCGTCGGCCTCACCCTCACCGAGGTCAAGGGGGCGGGTCGCCAGGGCGGCCACACCGAGACCTACCGGGGCACGGAGTACCAGGTCGAGTTCGTCCCGAAGCTCAAGGTCGAGATCGTCGTCGGTGACGACGTCACCGATCGGGTCGTCGACGCCGTGGCCGCCGCGGCGGGGACCGGCAAGATCGGCGACGGGAAGATCTGGGTCACCGGGGTGGACGACCTGGTGCGCATCCGCACCGGAGAGAGGGGGGTCGACGCCGTCTAGCCGTACCGACTCCGCTCATCAGGCCCCGTGCCCCGGCTCCGGCCGGGGCACGGGCGCGTCAGGGGTCGTCCCGGTCGTCCCGGTCGGCGAGCTCGTCGAGGACGGTGTACCGGCTCTGGGGCGTGCCCGTGGCGTGGGCGGCCCGGCCGAGGAGGTGGCCCGCGACCGGTGTGGCGATCAACTGGAAGACGGCGGCGACGACCAACTTCGAGGCACTGGACCGGTCCTCGACGCGCAGAGCGGCCGCGAGCAGGCACAGCGCGACGCCGAGGGTCGCGGGCTTGGTCGCGGCGTGCATCCGGGCGTAGGCGTCGGGGAGGCGCAGGTAGCCGACCACGGCGGTGACGGCGAGGGCGGCCCCGGCCAGGAGCAGGCCACCGGCGAGGACGTCGCGGACGATCACCGCCGGCCCCGATCGCGTTCCATGAACCGGGTGACGGTCACCGTGCCCAGGAACCCGAGCAACCCGAGCACCAGCGCGACGTCGGCCCACTCGCCGTCGCGCGTGATGACGATCGAGGCGGCCGACGCGGCGACGATCGTCGTGGTGAGCGTGTCGAGGGCGATCGCCCGATCGGCCAGGGGTCCCCTCCGGACGAGGAGCACGAGGCAGCCCACGGCCGCCGCGAAGGTCATCGCCAAGGCGATCGTGCCTACGACGATCACGGGGTGCCCCCACCGTCGGGCGCGCCGACCGGGGCGATCGGCGTCACCGCGGCGGTCGCCCGGGCGCGGAGGTCGTCGACCTCGGCCCGGAACCGCTCGACATCGCCGAGGCCGAGCACGTGGACGTGGAGGCGGGCGCCACCGGGCACGGGTCCGGCCTCGATCGTCATGGTGCCGGGGGTGACGGTGATGGCGTTGGCGACCATCGTCGTCACGAGCGGCGTCGCCCCCGGGAGGTCGACGGCGACGATCCCCGAGCGCAGCCGGACGTCGGTGGGCCGCAGAGCCGTCGCGGCCACCCGCACCGAGGACGCGACGAGGCTCCAGCCGACGAACGCCACGAACCGGACGAGCGCCCACGGGTGCACGCGGTGACGATCGGATCGGGGGGCCATCGGTACGGCCAGCACGATCACCGTCCCGGCGATCAGGCCGCCGACGGCGTTGGCGACGGTCACGTCCCCCTGGAGCAGCAGCCATGTGACGGAGATCGTGACGATCCAACCCAGCCGGGCGACGGCCGCCGAGGTCATGGTCCGGCCGCCTCGGCGTCGGTCCCGGTCGAGTCGGCCGGCGCGGTCATCTCGGCCGCGGTCCGTTCGCAGTAGCGGTACAGCGGTCCGGCGGCCACTGCGAGCACGAGCCCCGCGGCCACCAGCGCTCCGGTCGACGCGGTCATGAGCGGGTGGCGGCGGGCCACCGGCACCGGCGCCGTCGCGGCGGGCCCGTCCCGGCCGGGGTCCCCCCAGAACGCGCCGATCCAGATCTTCGTCATCGAGACGAGCGTCAGCAGGCTGCCGACGAGCGCGGTGGCGACGACGGTGTAGCTCCGCTGCTCGATCCCGGCGGTCACGAGCCCCAGCTTGCCGACGAAGCCCGAGAACGGCGGCACCCCCGCGAGGCTGAGCGCCGGCAGCGCGAACAGCGCGGCGAGCAGGCCCGACCGGCGGGCGAGGCCGCCGATGCGGTCGAGCGCCCCGGTGCCCTCGACCCGCTCGACGATCCCCTCGACGAGGAACAGCGACGTCTTGATGGGGATCTGGTGCAACAGGAAGAAGACGGTGGCGGCGACCGCCGCAGTGCCGCCGATCGCCAGGCCCATGACCATGTAGCCGATCTGGCTCACGATGTGGAACGACAGGATCCGCTTGATGTCGTTCTGGGCGATCGCCCCGAGGACGCCGACGATCATCGTCAGCCCCGCGATCCACAGCAGCATCGTGCGGTGCTCGTCGGGGAACAGGAGCGTCTGGGTGCGGACGAGGCAGTAGACGCCGACCTTGGTGAGCAGCCCGGCGAACACCGCCGTCACCGGACTCGCCGCGGTCGGATAGGCGTCGGGGAGCCAGAAGAACAGCGGGAAGACCGCCGCCTTTAGACCGAACGCCACCAGCAGCAGCAGGTGCAGGCCGGTGCGCAGCCCCGGGTCGAGCTCGGCGAGCGCGGCGGGCAGCGTCCCCATGTCGAGCGTGCCCGTCGCGGCGTAGACCATGCCGACGGCGGCGAGGAGCACCGTGGACTCGACGCAGTTGATCACCACGTACGTCGTGCCCGCCCGGACCTGGGCGCCGCGCCCGTCGAGGGTGAGCAGGACGTAGCTCGATAGGAGGACGACCTCGAACGCCACGAAGAGGTGGAACAGGTCGTGGGTGACGAAGGCAGCGGCGACGCCGGCGGCCAACACCAGGTACGCGGGGTGGTGATGGGGCGTCGCTCCGTCGCGTGCCCGTTGACCGACCGCGTACACGACCACGGCGAGCAGCGTGGCGAAGGCGACGACGAGCATGAGGGCGGACAGGCGATCGACGCGGTAGGAGATGCCGAAGCTCGGGTCCCAGCCGCCGGCGCGCGCGAGGAGCGGCCTCCCGTCGCGGTCGACCGCCGCCGCCGCCGCGACGCTGAGGCCGAGCCCACCGGACAGCACGGTCACGGTCACGGCCCGCTGCGCGGTCGGCCACCGACCGAGCAGCAGCGTGATGGCGGCGCCGAGCAGCGGCCCGGCGACGACGAGGGGGACGAGGCGGCTCACGCGCCGTCCCCCCGCTCGTCGCTGGCCCCGGCGCCGTCAGCCTCCGTGTCCCGCTCCGCACGCGCGATGCGCCGGTCCGAGATGTCGTCCTCGACCTCGTCGTTGCCGTCGAGGGTCCAGTTCCGCCAGGCGAGGGCGAGCAGGAAGGACGTGATGGCGAAGCCGATGACGATCGCCGTCAACACCAGGGCCTGGGGCACCGGGTCGGTCACCTCGGAGCCGCCTCCGGCAACGGGGGTGGCGCCCGGCCGGCCGCCGGTCGCCATCAGCAGCAGGTTCGTCCCGTTCCCGATCAACCCCAGGCCGATGATGATCCGGGTGATCGTCCGCTGGAGCAGCAGGTAGGTCCCCGCCGCGAACAACACACCGATCAAGCCGACGATGGCGAGGCTCATCGGGGCCCCACCGCGCCCGGGTCCGGGCGGTGCCGGCCGGTTCGCCTGCTCCCCCCGGGCGACTCCACATCGGGAGCGATGAGATCGGCACCGGGGCCGAGGTTCTCCAGCACGCTGAGCACCACGCCGAGCACGACCAGGTAGACGCCGACGTCGAACGCGGCCGACGTGACGAGCTTGACCGGGCCGACGAGCGGCAGGTCGAGTCGGTGGATGCTCGACTCGAGGAAGCTGCGGCCGGCGACCAGGGGGGCGATCCCGGTGAGCACCGCGAGGGCGAGGCCGGCCCCCACGATGGTCGTGGGGCGGACGGCGCGGGTGCGGGCGAGCGGCGGCTGGTCGCCGGCCAGCGACCGCATCAGGAAGGCGGCACCGGCGATCAGACCCCCCGCGAAGCCGCCGCCGGGGGCGTTGTGGCCCTTGAACGCGACGTAGAGCGACACGGCGAGCACCAGGGGGAACAGGAGGCGGCTGGTCTGGGCGAAGACGACCGATGACGACGAGCGGGCCGTCGCCGCCCGCCACGCGCCGGTGCCGGCGCGACCCCGGCGGGCGGCGCGCACCAGGTTGGCGACGCCGACGGCCGCGACCGCGAGGACAGTGATCTCGCCCAACGTGTCGATGCCGCGGAAGTCGACGAGGATCACGTTGACGACGTTGTGGCCCCCCGCCTCCGGGTAGGCGCGGGCGAGGTGCTCGTCGGCCACCGGGCGCTCGGTGCGGGCGGTGCCCGCCATCAGCGCGAAGGCGGCCATGCTGACCCCGACCGCCACCGCCAGCGCGACCCGGAGCGCGCGCGGGGCCCACTCCGGCGGGGGTACGTAGCCTTCGGGCAGGCGTCGCAGCACCAGCAGGAAGACGACGAGCATCACCGTCTCGATCAGGAGCTGGGTGAGGGCGAGGTCGGGGGCGCCCCACAGCAGGAACAGGACGGCCAGCCCGTAGCCGACGGTCCCGAGCAGCAGCACCGACACGAACCGGCGGCGGGCGGTCAGAACCGCGATCGCCATGGCGGCGACGGTGAGGGCCACCGCCGCCTCTGCCCGTGACGCCGCGGCGATCGTGCCCACCGGGCCGACGACGATGCCGCCGGCGAGCCCCGCCACCAGCGCGGCGGCCACGACGCCGACGATGACCGAGAGGTAGGCCGGGAGCGACCCGGACTGCACGACGCCGGTAAGGCGGCGGGCACCGGTCAGCAGCCCGTCGAAGCCGCGCTGGAAGAGGACCTCACCCGACACCCGGGGTGCGGGCAGGGCTCGGGCACGGCGCCCGAGGGCGACGTGGAGGCCGGCGCCCGCGAGGACGATCGCCGCCGAGCTCACGAGCGGGGCGTGGACGCCGGCCCACAACGTCAGGTGGGCGTGGGCCCGGGCGTCGAGGGCGACCGTGGCGGGGTCGAGCAGGGCCGCGAGCGGCGCGGCGGCGAGGCCGCCGGCCACGGTTAGTCCGGCGAGCAGCCCGGGCGGGCCGGCGAGCATCGCGGCGGGCCGGTGGTCGGCCGGCGCGGGTGGGCCCGCGTCGGGGTCGAGCCCGACGTCGGTGAAGACCCCGAGCCAGAGTCGGGCGGTGTAGGCGACGGTCAGCACCGACCCCGTGGCGACGCCCACGAGGGCGGCCGTGGCCCAACGGTCGTCGACGGCGAGCAGCGCGTCGACCGCTGCCTCCTTGGCGACGAAGCCCAACAGCGGCGGCAGCCCGGCCATCGACGCGGCGGCGACCGCGCCGATCGCGGCCACCACGGGGAGCGATCTGGCTCCCCCGGTGAGGCGCCGGATGTCGCGCGTCCCCGCGGCATGGTCGACCGCGCCGACGACGAGGAACAGCGTGGCCTTGAACAGAGCGTGGGCGACCAGCACCGCGACGGCGGCGGCGGTGACCCCGGGGTGGCCGAGCCCGAACAGCACGACGAGGAGACCCAACTGCGACACCGTGCCGTGGGCGAGCAGGAGCTTGGCGTCGTGCTGGCGCAGCGCGCCGACGCCACCGACCAGCATCGTCGCCGTCCCGACCACGACGACCGCGGGACGCCACCACGTCACCCCCGCGAACACCGGCGCCAACCGGGCGACGAGGATCACGCCGGCCTTCACCATGGTCGCCGAGTGCAGGAAGGCGCTCACCGGTGTCGGGGCGGCCATGGCGCCGGGCAGCCAGAAGTGGAACGGCACCTGGGCCGACTTGGTCGCCGCTCCCACCAGCACCAGCACCAGGCCGGCCGAGACCGCGGCGCCGGTGGGCGGGTCGGCGGCGAGGGCGGCGAAGGTCGACGCGCCCGCCGCCTGCGTGACGAGCACCAACCCGCCGAGCAGGCAGAGGCCCCCGGCCGCGGTCACCAGCAGGGCCCGCTGGGCCGACGCCCGGGCGGCGGGCGACCGGTCGTCGAGGCCGATCAGCACGAACGACGTGATCGACGTCGCCTCCCAGAAGAGGAAGAGGGTCCACCCGTCGTCGGCCAGGACCAGGCCGAGCATCGACCCGGCGAAGGCGAGGAACCAGGCGGTGAAGCGACGGACCCGCTCGGGGTCCTCGTCGTGTGCGAAGTAGGCGACGGAGTAGGCGAGCACCAGCGTGCCGACGCCGGCGACGACGAGGCCCATGAGGAGGGCGAAGCCGTCGAGTCGGAACGACAGGGAGAGATCGAGGCTCGGCACCCACGTCGTGGCCTCTGCGACCCCCGCACCGTCGCGGGCCGGGCCCGCCCGCGCCACCAGGCCGACGACGACGAGCGCCAGGACGGCCGGCGCGGCAAGGGCGAGCCACCGCACGGGGGCGCGCCGGCCACCGGTCAGGATGCCGACGGCGGCGGCGAGCGGGAGGAGGACGAGGAGGGCCATGGGCGCGAGAAGACCGAGCCGACCAGACTTCCCGGCACACCAGGCGGCTGAGGTTAGCGGGCGCTCCTCGCCGGACCGGTACGGGCCCGCCTCCTCCGCGCCGGGGCCGGTCCGACCCAGTCCGACGTCGGGTACCGGGTGAGGAACCGCTGCTGGGCCTCGGCGTCGGCGATCAACACCAGCGCGGCGCCCTCTTCGAGCGCCGCGTGCGGATCGAAGGAGTGGTCGAGGTCCTCGCCGTCGGCGACGGCGACCACGACGCACCCGGTGTCGTCGCGGAGGCCGCTCGTCGCGAGCGTCCGGCCGACGAGCGCGTCGGGCACCGGCACCCGGAACACCTCGAGCCCCTCGGCCACGACGAGCGTGTCGTTGTCGCCGAGCGCGTTCCAGATCGCGGTGGCGCCGAGCGACGCGTAGGACAGCACCGCGTCCGCGCCGGCCCGGGTCAGGGTGGCGACGTTGCGTTCGAGGTTGGCCCGGCTGATGATCTGCATGTCGGGTCGGAGCCGGCGGCAGTAGATCGTCAGGTACACGTTGACGTCGTCGTCGTGGGTGGTGATCAGCACGGCGGTCGCGTCCGGTAGCCCCGCCTGGTTGAGCACGTCGATGTCGGCGGCGTTGCCGAGCACGTAGGTCTCCGGGTCGCGGATCCGCTCCGGCCGCTCCTCGATCAGCTTGTACGGGAAGCCGGCGCCGGCGAGCACCTTCCCGGCGGCCCGCCCGACCCGTCCGGCGCCGATGACGATGATCGGCGACGGCTCCTGGTGGGGGAGGCCGAAGCACTCGTCGTACGCGTCGAGCTGCTCCTCGGTGCCGGCGAGGATCAGCACCGTGCCCTCGTCGATGGGCGTGTCGGGACCGGCGAGGTGGAACCGGCCCCGCTCCCACGTGCCGACGACGTCGACGCCGCAGCGGGTGCGGACCCCCGCGGTGCGCAGCGTCTGGCCGACCAGGTCGGTGTGGGCGGCGCTCGCCTCGGCGATCAGCAGGTTGCCGAACTCGCCGATGAGCTGGGCGCGCGCGTCGCGGCCGAGCACCCGCCGGGCGATCGCCTCGCCCAGGAGCTTGCCGAGCCGCAGCACCTCGTCGGCCCCGGCGAGTTGCAGGATGTCGACCGTGGGTTCCGCCGACGCGGTGGCGACGATGGGGACGTCCTCGCACGTCTCGCGGACGGTGAACGCGATGTTGGTGTTGGTCGTGTCGGTCTCGGTGGCGGCGACGAGCGCGGCGTTCTCGACGCGGGCGGCCCGGTAGGTGTCGGGGCTGTCGGGGTCGCCGATCATCACCCGGTGGCCCTCGTCGTACAGCTGGAGGGCCCGGGCGGGGTCGGGTTCGATCCGCACGTAGGCCACGCCGGCGTCCTTCGCCCGGCGGACCACCTCGTCGATGATCACGCCGCGGCCGAGCAGGATCATGTGGTCGTGGGTGTCGGCCGGGAGTTGGCGGGGCGCCCGGTTCGCGTCGCGCCACGCGACCCAGGGCATGAACACGAACTGGATGAACACGAACGGCAGCAGGACGAGGATGAACATCGCCCCGCTGACGAGGACGACGATCGAGAAGATGCGGCCGAGGTCGCTCTCGAAGGTGATGTCGCCGAAGCCGAGCGTCGACATCGTCGTCAGCGTCCAGTAGAAGCCGGTCGCCCAACTGTGGTCGCGGCCCTCGCGGGCCATGATCAGGTGGAACGTCACGCTGTAGAAGGTGACGAGCGCGGCGAAGATCGCGAGCAGCCACCCGACCAGCTTGAGGTTGCGCTGCCGCGACGACCCGGCGAGGTAACCCAGGATCAGGCCGAGCGACTTCACGCTGGCCGAGGCTAAGAGATCGGCGTCGCCCCGGCCGCGGCCCCGGGTGAGCGTCGGTCGGCTCAGCCCTTGGCCTGGTCGGCCACCGCCCGGGCCGCGGCGGCGACCGCCTCGGGGTCGCCGAGGCTGCGCGCCAGCGGGTCGCCCGGGGTCGGTGGGCGCATCGTCGTCGCGTCGAGCTCGTAGACGATCGGCACGCCGGTCGGGAGGTTCACCGCCGCGATGTCGTCGTCGGAGATCTCGTCGAGGTGCTTGACGAGCGCCCGGAGGCTGTTGCCGTGGGCGGCGACGAGCACGGTGCGCCCGGCCGCCAGGTCGGGGACGATGCGGTCGAACCAGTACGGGAGCATGCGGTCGACGACGTCGGCGAGGCACTCGGAGCGGGGGAGCACGTCGGGCGGCAGGTCGGCGTAGCGGCGGTCGTCGTTGGGGTTGTGGGCGTTGTCGGCGGCGATCGGCGGCGGCGGGGTGTCGTAGCTGCGCCGCCAGACGTGGACCTGGTCCTCGCCGTAGCGGGCCGCGGTGTCGGCCTTGTCGCGCCCGGTCAGGTCGCCGTAGTGGCGCTCGTTGAGGCGCCAGTGGCGCTGGACGGGCAGCCAGGACAGGCCCATCGCGCCGAGGGCGAGCTCCGCGGTGCGGATCGCGCGGGTCTGGAGCGACGTGTGCACGACGTCGGGGGCGAGGCCCGCCTCGGCCATGAGTCGCCCCGCCTCGCGGGCCTCGATCTCACCGGTGGCGGACAGCGGGGCGTCCCACCAGCCGGTGAACAGGTTCTCGGCGTTCCAGGTGCTCTGGCCGTGGCGGAGGAGGACGAGCGTCGCGGGCATGGCGCCAGAGCGTAGGAGAGCGACCGCCCCCGGACCCTCCCCGGACCCCCCTCGAACTGGCGCGCGATTCCCGCCGTGGGCGGCGGGTTTCCCGCGCCGGTTCGGGATCACCGCCCGTGCGGGACCTATGAGGGGCGGGGGCACCCTCGAAAATGCGGCGGGCGGGGTTGATAACACCGCACTCAACTTTTATGGTGGTCGGCAGCTCAGAACTCTCGACCACAGGAGAAACCCCCATGCCCAAGGCTGTCGGCATCGACCTCGGCACCACCAACTCCGTCGTCAGCGTCCTCGAGGCGGGCGACCCGATCGTCATCCCCAACGCCGAGGGCTCGCGCACGACGCCTTCGGTGGTGGCCTTCTCCAAGGCCGGCGAGGTGCTCGTCGGCGAGGTGGCCAAGCGCCAGGCGATCACCAACCCGGACCGCACGATCCGCTCGGTCAAGCGCCACATGGGCACCGACTGGAAGATCGACATCGACGGCAAGGGCTACACCGCGCAGGAGATCTCGGCCCGCACGCTGATGAAGCTGAAGGCCGACGCCGAGGCCTATCTGAACGACACGGTGACCCAGGCGGTCATCACCGTCCCCGCCTACTTCAACGACGCCGAGCGCACCGCCACCAAGGAGGCGGGTCAGATCGCCGGCCTCGAGGTGCTCCGCATCATCAACGAGCCCACCGCGGCGGCCCTCGCCTACGGCCTCGAGCGCGAGGGCGCCGACGAGACCGTCCTCGTGTTCGACCTCGGCGGCGGCACGTTCGACGTGTCGATCCTCGAGATCGGC
>JAAYBP010000294.1 GCA_012730075.1 Acidimicrobiales bacterium
GATCAGACCATCGGGCCGTCGTGCTCCGATCAGGCCTGGATCAGCCCCCGATCAGGCGAACAGCGCCTTCACCTCGTCGCGGCGGACCTTGCGGGTGGCGTTCTGGGGCAGTTCGTCGACGATCAGCACCTCGCGGGGGACCTTGTAGGAGGTGAGCTCCTCCTTGGCGAAGGTGAGGATCTCGTCGGGGGTCGCCTTCGCTCCGGGCGCGAGCCGTACGGCGGCGACGGGCACCTCGCCGAGGCGATCGTCGGGGAGGCCGACCACCGCGGCCTCGGCGACGGCGTCGTGGCGTCCGAGCGCCTGCTCGACCTCGACGGCGTACACGTTGTAGCCACCGCGGACGATGATGTCCTTGGCCCGCCCCTCGAACGTGAAGGCACCGAACAGGCCGCGGCGGACGAGGTCGCCGGTGCGCAGCCAGCCGTCGTCGGTGAACACGGCGCCGGTCGCGGCCTCGTCGCCCCGGTAGCCCTTGAGCACCCCGGGGCCGGTGAGCTGGAGCTCGCCGACCTGACCGCGGGGGACCTCGTTCCCGTCGTCGTCGACGACCCGGGTCTGGTAGCCGGGGACGGGGACGCCGACCCGGCGGAGCGCGTCGGGCAGGCCCGGCAGGGAGAACTTGAACGCCCCGCTGCCACCGGTCTCGACCATGCCGTAGCCCTCGACGAACGCGGCCCGTCCGACGTGGCGGCCGCCGGGGAGCGTCAGGAGCGCGCCCATGGCGACGAACCGGTCGGCGAGCTCCTCGGGCATGGCGTCGGCGCCGGAGATCCAGACCCGCACGCAGGTGAGGTCGCGCTCCTCGGCGCCGGCATCGAGCAGCATCCGGTACATCGCCGGGACGCCGACGTAGATGCCGCAGCGGCGGGTCTCGATCTCGTCGAGCATCGGCTCGGCCCGGAAGCGGGGCATGAAGCGGGCGGGGATGCCGGCGTAGGCGAGCCCGAGGGCGACGACGAAGCCCATGATGTGGGCCATCGGCAGGCTGAACGCCGCCTCGTCGATGGCGCCGGAGGGGATGAGCGCCATTCGGTTCATCTGGCCGACGAGCGCCCGGTGGGTGAGCTGGGCGCCCTTGGGCATGCCGGTGGTCCCCGACGTGTAGAAGACGGCGCCGACGTCCTTGGCCGCGGCCGGCACCGCCTCGGTGAGCGGGCCGTCGGAGGCGGGGACGTCGTCGGTCGTGCGGATCACGAGCCGGGCCTCGGCGTCGCCGACGATGTGGGCGACCTCGTCGGGTCGGAGGCGGTCGTTGATCGGCGCGGGGACTCCGCCGGCCCGGCTGACCGCCGCGCAGAGCAGTAGCTGGTCGTAGCCGTTGGGCGTGGCGATTACCACGACCTCGCCCGGTTCGATCGAGGCGGCGAACCCGCCGGCCCACGCGGCGACCTGGTCGGCCGCGTCTCCGATGGTGCGGCGGGCGCCGCCGACCTCGTCGACCAGCACCCGGTCGGGGGCCAGCTCGGCGAGTCGCTCGAACACCCCGCCGAGCGTCAGGTCGTGGTCGAACGCGAGGCGGGCCTTGCCCAGCCGATCGATTCCCGGCAGTCGCATACCGCCAACCTAGAGGCCGAACCGTCCGGCGAGACCGGCCGCTCCGAGCCAGTGTTACATCCGGGGTCAGACCCCAGATGTAACAACGGGCTTCTGTTACATCTGGGGTCTGACCCCGGATGTAACGCCTCAGATCTTCTCGATCGGGGCCCAGGCGAGGAGGAGTCGCTTCTCGCCCTGGCTCGGGAACCGGACGAGCACCTCGGTCTTGTCGCCGGCGCCCTCGATGTCGAGGACCACGCCCTCGCCCCACTTGGCGTGGCGAACGTCGTCGCCCACCCGGATGCCGTGCGGCCCCGCGGTCGTCGCCGACGCGCCCGCCTCCATCGCCATGTCGACCTGGCGGTTCCGGGCCGCCTCCCGCCGGGCCCGGGCCGGGCTCATCTCGCCCCGGTCCCGCCCGAACCGCCCGGCGCCACCGCCGTCGCCGCGGCCGCCGCGGCCGCCGAGCCCACGGTCGTCGTCGGACCCGGAGTCGGACCGCCACGACCCTCCGCCCCAGCCGCCGCCCCTCGACGCCCGCCGGCGGCCCTGGATCTCGTTCACCAGCTCCGACGGGATCTCCTGGAGGAACCGGCTCGGCGGGTTGTACTGCGTGGCGCCGAACATCGTGCGGGCCCACGCGTGGCTCAGGTGCAGCACCTCGCGGGCCCGGGTGATGCCGACGTAGGCCAGCCGGCGCTCCTCCTCCAGCTCGTCGGGCTCGGTCAGCGCCCGGATGTGGGGGAACACGCCGTCCTCCATCCCGATGATGAACACGACCGGGAACTCCAGCCCCTTCGCCGAGTGCAGCGTCATCAGCACGACCTGCGACTCGTCGGGGTCGAGGTCGTCGGTGTCGGCCACCAGGCTGATCTGCTCGAGGAAGGCGTCGACGTCGTCGACCTCGGCCGCCGCGCCGACCAGCTCCGCCAGGTTCTCGATGCGGCCCTCGGCCTCGATCGTGTGCTCGGCCCGCAGCTCGGCGACGTAGCCGCTGCGGTCGAGGAGCACCTCGAGCATCCGGCCCGGGCCCTCGTCGCGCACGGTCTCGGCGGCGGTGAGCACCGCGAGGAACTCGGCGATGCCGGTCGCCGCCCGACCCCCGACGCCCGCCTCCGCCGCCCGGTGCAGGGCCTCGTGGAACGTGAAGCCCTGGCTGGCGGCCCAGGCGTCGAGCCGGGCGATCGACGCGTCGCCGACGCCCCGCTTCGGCGTGTTGACCACCCGCTTGACCGCCACCTCGTCGCCCGGGTTGACCACCGCCTTCAGGTAGGCGACGGCGTCCTTGATCTCCTTGCGGTCGTAGAACCGGGTGCCGCCGACGACCTTGTACGGGATGCCGCTGCGCGTCAGCGCCTCCTCCAGCACCCGGCTCTGCGCGTTGGTTCGGTAGAAGACGGCGAAGTCGCCCCACCGGCTCCCCTGGTCGTGGAGCGTCGACATGCGGCCGGTGACCCACTGGGCCTCGTCGGCCTCGTCGTCGGCGTGGTACCGCTGGATCAGGTCGCCCTTGCCCTGGTCGGTCCACAGCTCCTTCGGCTTGCGGCCGACGTTGTGGGCGATCACCGCGTTGGCGGCGTCGAGCACCGTCTGGGTCGAGCGGTAGTTCTGCTCCAGCAGGACCGTCGTCACCTCGGGGAACGCCGTCTCGAACTCCAGGATGTTGCTGATGTCGGCCCCTCGGAACCGATAGATCGACTGGTCGTTGTCTCCGACGACGCAGACGTTGCGGTGGTTGGCGCCGAGCAGCATCACGAGGTCGTTCTGGACCGGGTTCGTGTCCTGGTACTCGTCGACCAGGATGTGGCCGAAGCGCTGCTGGTAGTGCTCCAGCGCGTCGGGGAACTGGCGGAGCACCTCGACGGTGACCATCAGCAGGTCGTCGAAGTCCATGGCGCCGGCCTTCAGCAGCCGCGACTGGTACTCGCGGTAGGCGTCGGCGTAGCGGCGCTCGAAGCCGTTGGCCGCCTGCGCCGCGTACTCGTTGACCGTCAGTCCCCGGTTCTTCACCCCGCTCACCGCGGCGTGCACGCCCCGGGGCGGGAACCGCTTCGGGTCGAGGTCGAGGTCGCGGAGCACGTAGCCCATCAACCGCACCGCGTCGGCCTGGTCGTAGATCGTGAACGACGACGGATACCCCAGGCGCGACGCCTCGCGGCGGAGGATCCGCACGCACGCGGCGTGGAACGTCGACACCCACATCTTGCGGGCGACCGGGCCGACCAGCCCCTCGACGCGGAACTTCATCTCGTCGGCGGCCTTGTTGGTGAACGTGATCGCCAGCACCGAGAACGGCGACACGCCGTGGGTGTGGATCAGGTTGGCGATCCGGTGCGTCAGGACCCGCGTCTTGCCCGACCCGGCACCGGCGAGCACCAGCAACGGCCCCTCGACGTGGGTGACGGCGTCGGCCTGCGCGGGGTTGAGACCGGCGAGCAGATCGGGCGCGTCGGAGGACGGATCGGGGGCCACCGGGCCACCCTACCGAGGGGGTACGACGGCCGATCGCGGCGGCGGAGGAGCGAGCGCGGTCGCCCCGGGAGGTCCGTTCCTGGGAGGATGGGCCGATCGCCCCGGAGAGCACCTCGGACGATCGTCGCCCCCGCGTCGCCGGCGGACCCGCCGGCTCTGACGCGCCGCGACCGGCCCCCGGTGGTCGCGCCGCGCCCGAGCACGCCCTCCGCCACGTCCACCACGTCGAGCCGCGCCGCGACGACGAACCCGACGACGGTGCGGGCGAAGGTGGCGAGAGCGAGGGCCTGCTCGGCACGAACGTGACCGCCGAGATGATCAAGGAGACCGGGGCCAAGACCCTCAAGCGGACGCCGATGATCGTGGCGTTCTTCCTGGTCTTCAACTTCCTGGTCCTGCCCCAGCTCGGCGGCGCCCGCCAGGCCGCGGAGACGCTCACCGCCGTCAACCCGCTGCTCCTCGTGCTCGCCCTCGGCCTCGAGGTCGCCGCCTTCTTCGCCTACGCCCAGCTCACCCGGGTCACCCTCCCGGCCGAACCGAAGCTGGGCCTCGGGCTGCTGTTCCGCATCCAGATGTCGACCAAGGCGGTCACCAACCTCGTGCCCGGCGGGTCGGCGGCCGGCGGGGCGTTGGGGTACCGGCTGCTCACCCAGGCGGGCGTCGACAGCGCGGCGGCCGGGTTCAGCCTGGCGACGGTCGGGCTCGGGTCCGCGGTCGTCCTCAACCTGCTGCTGTGGGTCGCGCTGCTGATCACGATCCCGATGGACGGGTTCAACCCCGGCTACGGCACCGCCGCGATCGTCGGCATGCTGCTGATGGGCACCGCGGCCCTCCTGGTCGTGCTGCTGCTGAAGGGCCGCGACCCAGCCATCCGGGTCGTGCGGGCGATCAGCGAGAAGGTCCCGTTCCTCGACCCCGACACCGCCGAGCGCTTCGTCCGCACCCTCGTCGCCCGTCTCGCCGACCTCCGGTCGAACCCCACCCTGATCCGCCGGGGCATCACGTGGGCGGCGCTCAACTGGATGCTCGACGCCGCCGCCCTGTGGGTCTTCATCCGGGCGTTCGGGCCCGCCCTGAACCCGGTCGACGTGATCGTGGCGTTCTGCCTGGCGAACATCCTCGCCGTCATCCCGCTCACCCCCGGCGGTCTCGGGGTGGTCGAGGCGACGCTCATCGCCACGCTCGTCGGCTTCGGGCTCGACCGCAGCGAGGCCACCATCTCGGTCGTCACCTACCGGCTCGCCCAGTTCTGGCTGCCGATCCCCGTCGGGGCGGTCAGCTACGCCACGCTCCGGGTCGGGCCCGCCTCGATCCGCCAACACCGGCGCAACATCCTGAGCGACCCGATCCGGACGCTCACCGACGACACCGGCGACATCGCCGACACCCGCGTCTGGGACGTCGACTCCCCCGACGGCGCCCGCCACCGCTGACCGCGGTAACAGGTGGGGTCGGAGGAAAACTGTTACCGCGGTAACACCTTGGGTCGGAGGAAAACCGTTACCGCGCACCGCGAGTGTGGACCGGGGCGTGCGAACGTGACGAGGCGGGCGGGGCCGATCAGGGCGCGGGGCAGTGGGCCCGGATGCGGCCCTGCTCCAGGCCGTCGTCGCCGACCCGGGCGCCCTCGGGGCCGAACGTGGCCCGCACGTCGATCGCCTCGCCGAGCTGGTCGATGAGCGGCTCGTCGACGTCGGGGTCGGTCAGGTCCTGCCACGTTCCCCCGGTGCCGGCGGTGGTGCGGCGAGCGGTGATGCCGCGGGGACCGTCGTCGGCCTCGATGGCGATCGTCGCCGTCTCGGTCACGACCGGCGTGCCCTGGCCCGTGTCGGACCGGTACCGGCTGACGTCGACCGTGAAGGTCGCTCCGGACATCTCGCCCGACCCGGTCAGGCGGAACTCCAGGGTCGCCTCCGGGGTGTCGCCGGGCTCGGGGCCCCGCTCGCACGCGTCGACCACGAACGACAACTCCTCCACCCCGATGACCGCCACGCCCTGACCCACCGGCGGCTCGGTGAGCGAGTCGATCGCGTCGGGCACCGGGCCCAGCTCGCCGGCCTCGTCCGATTCGGTCGTGCGGTCGGCGCCCTCGGCCTCATCTCCGCCGTCGTCGCCGCCGCAGGCGGCCGTCCCCAGGACGAGCACGGCCACGACGGCGATCGTGAGCAGGCGGCGGAGGGACATGGCGGGTGGCTCCGGTGGTGGGAGGCAGCGTCGCTGCGTCGTCGGGGCGGGACGGTCGGGGATTCGGGTCGGTTCGGGGCTGGCCGGCCAGTCACGGCGGACGGTCCGGCGGTCCGGTGGGTTCCGTCGGGGTGCTGGGCGACGGCTGGGACGGGTCGGCGAGGTGGGGCGGTCGGCGGCTCCCTGGGGACTGGGACGGAGGTCGGCTGGGGGTCGGCTGAGGTCGCCGGGACGCGTGTCCGGGCCGGGTTCAGGCCCGGGGTCGGTGCGTACGCCGACGGTACCCGCGGCCGGACCCGTCGCGACGGCCGGGTTCCGCCGTCACTCCCACTCGATGGTGCCGGGCGGCTTGCTGGTGATGTCGTAGGCGACCCGATTGACGCCCTCGACCTCGTTGATGATGCGGCTGGAGATGCGCTCGAGGAGGTCGTGGGGCAGGCGGGCCCAGTCGGCGGTCATGGCGTCCTCGCTGGTGACGGCCCGGACGATGATCGGGTGGCCGTAGGTGCGCTCGTCGCCCATGACTCCGACGCTGCGGATCGTGGGGAGCACGGCGAACGCCTGCCAGATCTCCCGTTCGAGGCCGGCGGCCCGGATCTCGTCGCGGACGATCGTGTCGGCCCGCTGCAACAGGGCGACCCGCTCGGGCGTGACCTCGCCGATGATCCGCACGCCGAGCCCCGGACCGGGGAACGGCTGGCGCCACACGATCTCGTCGGGCAGCCCCAGCTCGGTGCCGAGCGCCCGGACCTCGTCCTTGAAGAGGCTGCGCAGCGGCTCGACCAGCTCGAACGCCATGTCCTCGGGCAGGCCGCCCACGTTGTGGTGGCTCTTGATCGTCGACGCGCCGTCGCCGCCGCCGGACTCGATCACGTCGGGGTAGAGCGTGCCCTGTACCAGGAAGCGGGCGTCCTCGATGCCGCCAGCCGCCTCCTCGAACACGCGGACGAACTCCTCGCCGATCGCCTTGCGCTTCTCCTCGGGGTCGACGACGCCGTCGAGGCGGGCGAAGAAGCGGTCCGAGGCCCGCACGTGGATCAGCTCGATGCCCTGGTGGCGCCGGAACGTCTCGACCACCTGCTCGCCCTCGCCCTCCCGCATCAGGCCGTGGTCGACGAACACGCACGTGAGCTGCGGACCGATCGCCCGGTGGACGAGCGCGGCGGCCACCGCGGAGTCGACCCCGCCGGACAGGGCGCAGATCACCCGGGCGTCGCCGACCTGCTCGCGCACGGCCGCGACGCCGGTCTCGATCACCGACGCCATCGTCCAGTCGGGACCGCAGCCGCACACCTCGTAGAGGAACCGCTCGAGCACCTGCTGGCCGTGCGGTGTGTGGACGACCTCCGGGTGGAACTGCACGGCGTGCAGGCGGCGGTCGACGTGCTCCATCGCCGCGACCGGTGCGTCGGCGCTCGACGCGGTGACCGTGAACCCGTCGGGAGCGCGGGTGATGGAGTCGCGGTGGCTCATCCACACCTGCTGGTGGGTGGGCTGGCCGCCGCCGAAGACCACCGCGTCGGGGGCCACCACGTCGAGCGGCGTGCGGCCGTACTCGCCCCGGTCGGTCTTCTCGACGAGGCCGCCGAGCTGCTGGGCCATGAGCTGGGCGCCGTAGCAGATTCCCAGCACGGGGACGCCCAGGTCGTAGATCGCCGGGTCGATCGACGGGGCGCCCTCGACGTGCACCGACGCGGGACCGCCGCTGAAGATCACGCCGGCGGGCTCGCGGGCGGCGATCTGCTCCGCGGTGAGCGACGACGGGACGATCTCGCTGTA
>JAAYBP010000036.1 GCA_012730075.1 Acidimicrobiales bacterium
TCGGCCGCATCGGTCTCGTCGTCGTCGACCTCGTCGACCGGGGCGGGGGGCAGGGGCACGACCACGCCGTCGGGCGAAGCGGCGAGCAGCTCGGCGGTGACGCGGTGGTGCGAGGGGGCGACCGCCTCGATCTCAGCCCAGATGTCGTCGACCGACTCGACGCCGAGGTCGGTGCCCAGTCGGCGGGACAGCTCGGCGGCGATCATCCAGTCGGAGCGGGCGGTGCCGGGCGGGGTGACCGACTGGCCGAGGACGCTGACGCGGCCCTCGACGTTGGTGGTGGTGCCCGGCGTCTCGTGGGGCCCGGCGGCGGGCAGCACGACGGTGGCCCGGCGCGACGAGTCGGTGAGGTAGAGGTCGGTGGCGACGACGTGGCGCGCGCCGGCGAGGGCGCGGGTGGCCAGCTCGCGGTCGGGGTGGTCGGCGAGCGGGTCGGCGCCGAGCAGGACCAGGACCTCGATGCGGCCCTCGGCGGCGGCGGTGAGGATGCCGGTGGCGTCCAGCCCGCGGGCGTCGGGCACGCGGGGCCACACGACCGACGCCCTTCCGTCGGCGTCGTCGAGGGCGACCCGACCGGGCAGGAGGCCGGGGCTGAGCCCCATGTCGATGGCACCGTTGACGTTGGCGCGGCGCAGGAGCGGCAGCACCTTCGCGGCGGGCCGGGCCCGCTCGACGACGGCGGCGGCGTCGACGGTGTAGCCGTCGGACTCGGCGAGCGAGCCGCGCCCCAGGGCGACGGTGAGGTCGCCGGCGAGGAGGTCGCGCGCGGCGGCGAGCCGGTCGGGGTCGACGCCCTCGGGGGCCTCGGCGCCTTCGAGGAGGGCGGCGACGAGGGCGGGGAGGTCGCCGGGCCGGGGGTGGAAGGCGGCCGCGGCCAGCCCGTCGAGCGACGAGCCGGTGGGCGTGACCGCGACGAGCTTCGCTCCGTCGAACACGACCGCGTGGCGGAGGCGCAGGTAGAGGATCGCCAGCTCCTCGCGCGGGTCGGGGCCGATCCAGAGGATCGTGCCGCCGGGCGCGCACAGCTCGTCGATGGTCGCCCGGCGGCGGCTGAGCACCAGCTCGGCGGGGAGGCCGTCGCCCATCTGGGCGTCGACGTGGTCGGTGCCGATCACGCCCTTGGCGAGCTTGGCCCAGGCGTAGGCGTCCTCGTTGGTGAGGCGGGCGCCGCCGAGCACGGCGATGCGGCCGGCGCCGCCCTTCTTTCGCGCGTCCTTCAGCAGCGTGGCCGCCTCGCGGAGCGCCTCACCCCAGGACGTCTCGACCAGGTCGTCGCCGTCGCGGACCAGCGGGGCGCGGAGCCGGTTCTCCGACTCGACCGCGCCGAGCCCGAAGCGGCCCTTGTCGCAGAGCCAACCCCAGTTGACCGGGTCGATGTCGACGCCGTTCTGGCGCAGCAGGCGGTTGCGGGACGTGTCGACCGACGTGCGGCAGCCGGCGGCGCAGCCCTGGCAGGTCGACTCGACCTGGACGAGGTCCCACGGGCGGGCCTTGAACCGGTACGACGTCGAGGTGAGGGCCCCGACCGGGCAGATCTGGACGGTGTTGCCGCTGTAGTACGAGGCGAAGGGGTGATCCGGGAACGTGTTGACCTGGGTCTGGTTGCCTCGGTCCTGGAAGTGGATCAACGGCTCGCCCGCGACCTCCTTGGCGAAGCGGGTGCAGCGGTCGCAGAGGATGCAGCGCTCGCGGTCGAGCAGCACGAGGTCGCTGACCGGGATCGGCTTCTCGAAGTGCCGCTTCTCCTCGACCAGGCGGCTCTCGCCGGGACCGTGCGACATCGCCTGGTCCTGGAGGGGGCACTCGCCGCCCTTGTCGCACA
>JAAYBP010000295.1 GCA_012730075.1 Acidimicrobiales bacterium
CGACGCGCCTGCCTTGTCCAACCGCAAGGACGAGGACGCCGCGAGGGGCGTCATCTGGCCGGCGGTTACCGGCGTTGTGTTGCGAGGCACCCCACTAGCGCCAGAGGGTGTCGCCGAGGCGGAGCAGACCGGAGAGGTCCGCGATGTCGTGGTCGAAGTACGGGACGGTCGCGACCACGTCGGGGGTGCGGGCCAGTTCGCTCCGCTGCTCCTGCTCGCGGGTCGCGGCGACCTGGTAGTTGAGGAAGCTCTCGCCGATCTCCCGCAGGACGGCCGCCACGTCGTCGGGGTCGCCCACGCCGTCGGCCACCGCGGCCGCGGCGGCATCGGCGTCGGACACCAGGCGACGGGCCACGCCCGTGGTCGCCGTCCGGCGCAGGTACGCCGGGAGCACCTTGTTGAGCACCACCGCGCCGAGGTGGAGCTTCCGGCGCGCCAGCTCCTCGATGAAGAACTCGGCCTCGTGCACCGGCGCGGCCTCCAGCGTCGAGACGACGACGAACGTGGTGCGGCGGTCCGACAGCGTGCGCGTGACGGCGTCGGCCCGCTCGACGAACCCCGGGGCCATCGTCTGGAACAGCCCGAAGAACTCGGCGATGTCCTCGAGGAACTGCGAGCCGAGGATGCCGTCGGCCACCCGGTAGAACGGCTTCGAGGCCACCGACAGGACCCGGTTCTTCGCCGGCGCGGTGAGCCAGCGCAGCAGGCGGCTGGAGAAGAACTCGGCCATGCGCTCCGGCGCGTCGAGGAAGTCGATCGCGTTCCGGGTCGGTGGGGTGTCGACGACGATCAGGTCGTAGCGGCCCGACGTGTGGATCTCGTGCAGCCGCTCCATGGCGATGTAGTCGTGGCTCTGCACGAAGCGGCCCGAGATGTTGGCGTAGATCGAGTTGTCGAGGATCGCCCGCCGGGTGCGGTCGTCGGGCGCGTGGCGCTCGATCAGGTCGTCCCACGACTGCTTGGTGTCGAGCATGGCGACCCACAGCTCGCCACGCGGCTCGACGCCCGCGGCCGTGAACTCCGACGCGTCGACGAGCGTCTCGGTGTTGCCGAAGCGCTCCAGACCGAGCGCGTTGGCGAGCCGGCGGGCGGGGTCGACGGTGAGGACGAGCACCTTCCCGCCCTGGTGGGCGGCGGCCATGGCCCCGAGCGCGGCCGCGGTCGTCGTCTTCCCGACGCCCCCGGAGCCGCAGGAGATGACGATCTCCTTGGCGCTGAGGAGCTGCCGGAGGGTGCGGATGTCGTCGGCGTCGCGGCGGGCCATCAGAGGATCTCCTCGCCGAGCGCCTCTGCCACCTGGCGGGTGAACCGCAGCCCGGCCGAGCGGGCGAACACCTCGGGCAGGTACACCATCGGCACCCCGGGGAGCCCCTCGCGCAGCGACGCCAGGTGGCCCGCCCGCGTGCGGCGCAGGGTGACGGCCAGTTCGGCGGCGTCGAAGATCGGTCCGACGTCGCCGTCGACCGCCTCGCCGAGCGCGGCGACCCGCTCGGGGGCGTGGAGCCGGTCGAACACCTCCTCCTCGGCCCGTCCGAACAGCTCGGGCAGCACGCGGTTGACCACGACGGCGGCGAGATCGACGTTCGTCTCGGCGCGCAGGCGTCCGGCCAGCTCGATCGTCTCGTTGACCGGCATCTCCTCGGGGGTCGCCACGATGACGACGCCGGTGCGGATCGGGTCCTCAAGGACGTCGAGCATCCACGACGTCTGGTTGCGCACGACCCCGACCGAGACCAGCTCGTTGATGCCCTTCGGCGCGGCGAGCTGGCCGACGATGTGGCCGCTGGCGACCGAGTCGACCACGACCAGGTCGTA
>JAAYBP010000296.1 GCA_012730075.1 Acidimicrobiales bacterium
ACCTCATCTGCGGGCACGACGAGATCGCCCGGAAGCTCGACGCCCTCGCCGGGCACTGCGAGCGCGAGGGCCGCGACCGGTCCGGGATCACCGTCTCGTACCAGACGGTCGCGTGCATCGCCCCGACCAGGGACGAGGCCCGCGCCGAGCTCGACGCGTACCTGGCCTCGCGCGGCATCGACGTCGCCTCGATGGGCGAGGACGACGCCGAGGCGATCCGATCCGCCGTCGCCTACGGCGGGCCCGACGAGCTCGCCGAGCACTTCGCGGGGCTCCTCGCCCTCGGGGTCGACGGCTTCACCGTCGCCGCACCGGCCAACGGCCACGTCGAGGGTCGCGTCGCCCTGCTGGGCGAGGCCCTCGCGCCGCTCGTCGCCTGACGGACACCGGGGTCGTCGGCCGAACCGGACACCGGGGTCGTCGGCCGGACCGCGGCGCCTTGGCGTGGGTGGGAGGATGGCGGATCGCCGCCGCTGCACCGCTGACCGCCCTCGGCTGGACCGACGAGTGGGCCGGTCGCGCCGCCGCGGCCGCCGCCTCGCTCGGCCGCGACGACCTCCGCCCCGCCCGGGTCACCCGCCACGACGGGGTCGCGGTGGTCGTCGCCGACGGGCGCGGCGTCGAGCAGCTCCCCGTCCTGGCGTCGGTCGAGCCGGTGCCGGTCGTCGGCGACTGGGTGCTGGTCGACGACGAGGCGGTGCACGCCACCCTCCCCCGTCAGGGCCTGCTCCGCCGCCGCGATCCGATGCGCGACGTCGAGCAGCCGCTGGTCGCCAACGTCGACGCGGTGCTCGTGGTCGTCGGGCTCGACCGGCCGGTGCGCTCCGGTCGGGTCGTGCGGGCCACCGCCCAGGCGCGCGATGCGGGCGCCGAGCCGCTGATGGTGCTGACCAAGGCCGACGCCGCCGACGACCCCGGGGCGGTCGCCGGCTACCTCGAGGGGGCCAACCCGGGCGTCGACGTGGTGGTCACCTCGGCGCGCACCGGCGAGGGCGTCGACGAGCTGCTGCGCCGGGCCGCCCACCGCACCGTCGTGCTGATCGGCGAGTCCGGGGCGGGCAAGTCCCGGCTCACCAACGCGCTCGTCGCCGACGAGGTCGCGCTCGTCGGGGCGGTGCGCGCCGGCGACGCCAAGGGCCGCCACACCACGACCGCCCGCGAGCTGCACCTCCTGCCCGACGGCGGCGTCCTGATCGACACGCCGGGCATCCGGTCGGTCGGGCTGTGGACCGACCTCGACTCGGTGGCCGAGGTGTTCGACGACGTCGAGTCGCTCGCCCTCGACTGCCGCTTCGCGGACTGCGGGCACGACGGCGAGCCCGGGTGCGCGGTGGCCGCCGCGATCGAGGCGGGCGACGTCCACCCCGCCCGGCTGGAGGCGTGGCGCGAGCTGATGGACGAGGCCGAGGAGTCCGCCCGCCAGGCCGAGGCGCGGGAGAAGCGGGCGAACCGGCGGCGCCGGTCGATCCCCCACGGCACCGACGACGACCCCCGCCGCGGCCGCCCCGAACCTCCCCGCGCCTGACCGGGCCCGGTCGGGGCCGGGCCCGACGGCCCGGCATCGACCGGTCGTCAGGTGAAGGTGAGGCCGTCGAACGCGCCGGAGCGGCGCCAGGCGTCGATGAACTGGAAGAAGGCGACCGGCCCGCCCGGGTAACCGGCGAAGCTCTGCCGGGCCCGGTCGTCGATCGGCTGACCCTCGTTGTTGTAGTAGCCGGGCGTGCACTCGAGCGACGCGCCCGGGAACAGCATCGGGGACCCGACGACGAGGTCGACCCACGCCTGCTCCGCCTCGGCGGTGACCTCGACCCGTTCGGCCCCCTCGGCCTCGGCGTGGGCGACGACCGTCGCGATCGTGCGCCCGGCCTCGGACAGGTTGTGCGGGTAGTTCGACAGCAGGTTCCCGGCCTGGGTGGAGCCGACGACGAACGCGTTCGGGAAGCCGTGGACGTGGATCCCGTGCATGGTGCGCATGCCGTCGTCCCAGTGCTCGGCGAGGGTGCGACCGTCGCGGCCGGTGAGGTCGAAGCCGGAGCGACGCTGGTACGACGTGCCGACCTCGAACCCCGACGCGTAGACGATGCAGTCGACCTCGTACTCGCGGCCGGCCACGACGACGCCGGTGGGGGTGATGCGCTCGACGCCCTGCCCGTCGGTGTCGACGAGGGTCACGCCCGGCTCGTTGTAGGCCTGGAGGTACTCGTCGTGGAACGTCGGCCGCTTGCAGAGCTGGCGGTACCAGGCCTTGAGGGCGGCGGCGGTGGCGGGGTCGTCGACCACCTCGTCGACCCGGGCGCGGATCTCGTCCATCTTCTCGAAGTCGGCGTCGTCGAAGGCCTCGGTCAGGAGGTCGGCGGTGATGCCGTCGGTCGCCTTGGCGATCACGCGGTCGCGCACCCGGCGGGCGATGTCGGTCCACCCGTCGCCCACCAGGTCGTCGTCGGCGAAGCCTCCGGTCTGGAGCGTGCAGAAGTTCTCCATCCACCGCTTCTGCCAGCCCTCGCCCGCGACCTCGCGCTCGAACCACTCCATGTCGGTCGGCTGGTTGTCCCGCACGTCGACCGACGACGGCGTCCGCTGGAACACGTACAGCTCCCGGCACGCCCGGGCGAGGTGGGGCACGCACTGGACCGCGGTGGCGCCGGTGCCGATGATCGCCACCCGCTTGTCGCCGAGGCGGTCGAGCGGGGCGCCGGCCGGGTCGCCGCCGGTGTA
>JAAYBP010000297.1 GCA_012730075.1 Acidimicrobiales bacterium
GAACTCGACGCCACGATCGAGCCCGACATCACCCAGGCCGCCTACGACGCGATGGCGACGCCGCGCTACCTGCTGTCGGTCGCCGATGCCGGCCACCTGGTCTTCAGCGACGTGTGCCTGATCGGCCGCGACCAGGGCGGCCTCGTCGGGATCGTCGAGTCGATCGGCCTTGACATCCCCGCCGACCTGCTCAGCCTGGCCTCCGACGGATGCCAGGACGACCTGCCGCCGGTCGAGGACGCGTTCGGTGCGATCGACGCGCTGTCGGTCGCCTTCCTCCGCACCTACCTCGACGACGACGATGCGGCCGCGGCCTCGCTCGTCCCCGAGGCGGTCTCCGCCCAGGACGGCTGGCCCGCCACCCTCACCGCCCACCCCTGAGGACCGGTCGGTACCAGGCACCGATCGGTCCGAGCCGGCGGCCTACGGTGCGGCCATGTCGGACGCAGTGACGGTCAGGGTGAACGGGGAGGCGACGCGGCGGGTGGGGCCGGACCGGGCGACGGTGCGGCTCACCGTCGAGGGGCGGGGTGCCGCCGCCGGGTCGGCGGTGGCCGACCTGCGGTCGGCGACCGCACCGGTCGACGCCGCGCTCGGCCGTCACCACGCATCGATCACCGCCCGCGAGGCCAGCCGGGTGACGGCCCGGCCCAACGTGTGGCGCGACGCCCGCACCGGCGAGGAACGCCGCGACGGCTACGTGGCCACCCGTACGACCTCGGTCGAGGTCGCCCCGGCGGCGGCGGTGGCGTCGCTGATCGACGACGTGACGGCCACCGTGCCCGACGTGGCGATCGACGGGCCGTGGTGGACGGTCGACCCCGACAACCCGGTCCACGCCGAGGTGCGGGCCGAGGCGGCCGCCGACGCCCGGTCGCGGGCCGAGGCCTACGCACGGGGCCTCGGGGTCGGGGTGGGCGCCGCGGTCCGCATCGCCGAGCCCGGCCTCGGTGGCTGGGGGGCCGGTCCCGCCGGGCAACCCGGCGAGATGGTCCGGGCGATGATGGGCGACTACGTCGGTCAGGGCCACGACGGGGCCGCCCTGATCGACGTCGGCGAGGAGCAGGTGGAGGTCTCCGCCCACGTCGAGGTCGAGTTCCGGCTGACCTGAGGCCGGACGCCCTCGCCGGGCGCGGGGTTTGGGAGGGCCCCGGTCGGGGCACCCCGCCTGCCGCGCCCGCCGCACGCGGCCGGGCCCGAGCCTTCCTCCCGAGGGCTCCACGCTGCGCTTCCCCTCCCCGCCGCTTCCCCTCCGCACCGCTTCCCCCGAACGTCGGTACCGGCCCCGGGCCGGTCGGACCCCCGGAGGAAGCACCGTGTCCACCCCCATGCGCCTGCGGGAGGCCTCCACGCGGCTGACCGCCATCGCGGCCGAGATCGACCGGGTCGTCGGCGGCCTCGTGTCCGCCGGCGGCGAGGAGACCTGGCTCGGCCCCGCCGCGGACGACTACCGGTCGGCGGTGCGGATCCGCCGCCGGTCGGCCTCGGAGGCCGCCGAGGACCTCACCCGCCTCGCCGCCGACCTCGACGCCGCGGCCGACCTGCTCGCCCACCGACTCGCCGAGCGGGCCGAGGAGGCCGAGCGCGCCCTCCTGGCCCGTTACGTGTCCGCGGCCGCCGCCGGACGGGC
>JAAYBP010000298.1 GCA_012730075.1 Acidimicrobiales bacterium
CGCGTGACCGTTGACACATGCGGTCGATCGGTAAATACTGCTGTTTACCACTCGGTCGCGGACCGCCCCGGTCCACGCCGTCGACGGAAGGCAGGGGTTGATCCACGTGGACCACACCGACACCGACATCACCCACGACACCGACACCGCCGAGCCGGGGGTGCCGGGCGACTCCGTCCGCCTCCACCGGCGCTCGATGCTGAAGCTGGCAGGAGGGGCCGCCACCTTCGCCGCCGCCTCGACCCTCGGCCTCACCGGCGCGGTCGGCCGCGTGCTCGACGGCGACCGACCGGCCGGCGCGGCGAGCAACGGCCACGGCCTGACGATCACCGACCACGCCGCCTTCGGCCGCCTGCACTACTACCGGTTCCGCACCAACCAGATCGGGTGGGACCCCGGCGTCAACGTCCTCCTGCCCGACGACTACTTCCAGACCAACTGGCGCCGCTACCCGGTGATGTACCTGCTCCACGGCGGGCTCCAGGACTTCCGCACGTTCGACATGGAGCTCGACATCCGGGGCCTCACCGTCGGGCGCCGCATCATCGTCGTCATGCCCGACGCCGGCCGCGCCGGCTGGTATTGCAACCCGGTCACGTCGTTCGTCGGCCCCCGCAACTGGGAGTCGTTCCACCTGTCGCAGCTCGTGCCGTGGATCGACTCGAACTTCCGCACCTACGCCGAGTACGACGGTCGGGCGGTGTCGGGGTTCTCGATGGGCGGGTTCGGCGCCCTCAAGTACGCGGCCAAGTACTACGGCCACTTCGCGTCGGTGAGCTCCCACTCGGGCCCGGCGAGCCTCCGGCGCGACGGCGGCCTGGTCGTCCACTGGGCCAACGCCAGCTCGGCGGCGGTCGAGCTGGGCGGCGGCACGGTGTACGGCGCGCCGTTCTGGAACCAGGCCCGCGTCACCGCCGACAACCCGATCGAGCGGCTCCCCAGCTACCACCACAAGCGGGTCTTCCTCGTGTGCGGCCTCGGCGACGACGTCAACGAGACGCCCGTGCGCGCCGGTCAGCGCGAGTTCCGCGGCCGTCTCGCCGCGGCGGGCATCCCCCACGAGTGGCACGAGCTGCCCGGCACCCACTTCGTGCGCCGCGACATGCTCCAGCGCGACATCGACGGCGCCATCGCCCGGCTCCGCAAGGCCTGACCCGCGTCAGGCAGACGGGGCGCCGACGGTCAGGGTGCCGTCGGCGACCCGCGTGGCCAGGGCGGGCCGGTCGATCTTGGCGTTGTGGCGCCGGTCGACCGGCAGGCGGTCGATGAACGCGAACGACCGGATGCCGCGGGTGGCGTCGTGCTCGTCGGCGAGGGCGGTCAGCTCCTGCTCGACCCGCCGCGCCCGGCCCCGCGCGCCGGGCTCGAGCTCGACGCACACCACCGCCCGGTCCGAGCCCTTCGGTCCGACCAGGGCCGAGCGCACGACGTCGGCGTGGGTGTTGAACACGGGCTCGCAGCACAGCGGGAAGTAGGTGCGCTCGGGCGTCTCGACCCGGTGCGAGCGGCGGCCGCAGACCCACAGACGGCCGCCGGGTTCGATCCATCCGGTGTCGCCGACGCGGTGCCAGCGGGTGTCGCCGTCGGGGATCTTGTTCTCGCGCATGTCCTTCGGCGCGTCGTGGTAGCGGTCGCTGACGTGCGGGCTGCGGACGATGACCTCGCCGATCTCGCCGTCGGGGAGGATCCGGGCGTCGTCGATGCTCTCGATCGGGCCGTCGTCGATGGCGACGATGCGGACCTCGACGTCGCGCAGCGGGTGGCCGACGCAGAGCCCCTCGCCGGCCTCGGTGCGCTTCCAGGTCTCGTCGAGCACGGTGGTGCCGTCGATCTCGGCGACCGGCAGCGCCTCGGTGGCGCCGTAGTCGGAGTACAGCTCGCCGTTCGGGATGATCGGCTTGACCGCCGCGTACAGCGGCCCGGTGATCTCGGCGCCGCCGGCCACGATGCGCCGGATGGTCGGAAGCGTCGTGCCCTTCTCGCGGCAGTGCCGGGCCAGGTTGGTGAGCAGGGCGGGCGAGGCGAACAGCGACTTGACCGAGTGGTCGTCGATCGTGCGGACGAGCTTCGCCGGATCGGCGTGGCCGGGCCCGCGGGTGGCGAAGTTCATCGGCGGGACGACGACGGTGCCGCCGTGGGACAGCCCGATGATCCAGAAGATCGGGAACGTCGGCATGTCGACGACGTCGCCGTAGCGGTCGAGGCCCCACTGGCCGGCGACGCCGCGGATCATCGCGGTGAGGTTCCGCTGGGTCATCACCGTCGGCTTGGGCGAGCCCGTGCTGCCGGTGGTGAAGGCGATGACGGCCGGGTCGTCGGGGGCGACGTCGGCCGGGGTCGGGTCGCCGAGCCACGGCCGTTCGAGCGAGGCGAGCGTGCGGACGCCGGGGACGGCCCGGCCGCCGACGAGGACGTTGGTGCGCACCGTGCCCCGGCCCCACCCGAAGACCCCGCGGGCGAGCTGGGCCTCGGGCGTGCCGAAGAACACCTCCGGGCCGACCCGGGCGAGCGAGCGGGCGATCGCGGGCAGGCCGTGGCTGTGGGGCTCGATGCCGACGATGACGGCGCCGACCCGCCACAGGGCGAGGGCGAGCACCATGGCGTCCTCGCCCGGCGGCACCATGAACGAGCAGGTCACGCCCTCGTGGACGCCGATCTCCCGTAGGCCGACGGCGGTGGCCTCGGCGCGGTGGCTGAGCTCGGCGTAGGTGGTGGTGCGCTCGCGACGACGCCCGAGGATCGGCCGGCCGACGTGGATCAGGGCCAGGCGGTCGGGGTCGCGGCGGGCGACGTCGAGGATGCGGTCGGGCAGGTCGAAGACCTCGCCGGCGTCGGGGCCGGGGTCGGCTGGCTCGGCGGCGGGCCCGGTCACGACCGCGGCTCCGGGCGGGCGGTGGCGGTCTGTTCGACGAGGTCCTCGATCAGGCCGGTGACGGCGTCGGGGTCCTCGAGCATCGGGAGGTGGCCGGTGCCGTCGAGCACCTCGACCCGCTCGGCGTGCATCACGTCGGCGAGGTGGGCGGCGCGGCGGCGCGACAGCACCCGATTCTGCTCGCCCCACACGATCCACACGGGGACCTCGGCGGGTACGCCCTCGCGGTCGAGGTCGCCGTAGGCCTCCATGTCGTCGAGCACGTCGACCAGCGCGGGGAGCTGGTCGGCGCGCACCTGGCAGGCGACCAGCTCGGGGTCGTGGTGGAGGTCGAGCGCGGCGCCCTTGTCGCCGAGCTGGAACCGCAGCGACGCCGAGCCGACCGGCTTCGGCGGGCGGATCTTCCGCGACAGCGACCGCAGGGCCCGGGTGGGGGGACCGGCGACGCGCTCCATCCGGTGCAGGAAGCCGATCTTCCCGCCGCCGAAGCTGGCCTCGGTGAGCGGGTTGACCGCGAGGATGGCGGTGACGGACTCCGGCGACCGGCGGGCGATCGTCGAGGCGATGTTGGTGCCCATGCAGTTGCCGACGAGCACGGCGGGCGCCATGTCCTCGGCGTCGAGGAGGGCGGCGATCAGGTCGACCATCTCGGACAGCTTCGGGGGCCGGTCGGGGCGGGGCGATGCGCCGAAGCCGGGCAGGTCGACGGCGATGACGCGGTGGCGGTCCGACAGCGAGGCGACCTGGTTGCGCCAGATGGTCGACGACGTGCCGCCGTTGTGGAGCATGACGATCGGCGGTCCGCTGCCCTCGTCGCGGTAGGCGACGGTGATCCCGTCGTGGGTGAAGGTCTGCATGGCTCTTCCCTCTGCGTCGCGGGCGGAGCCAGCCTAGTGGGGAACACCAGCGTTTATCACCCTCGCGGGAACCCCCAGGGGGAGATGGGGGGTTCCCCGAGCGGCGCCGAGCGGGGAACGGGACGACGATGGGGCCATGCCGAGGACACTGACGTTCCCCGCCCCGTCGTCGACGGTGTGCCCGATCTGCAGCGCGCCCCTCTCGGGGGCGCGCTGCGACGCGTGCGGCGCCCGCTTCGACGGCCCCGACGGCACGACCCTGTGGCGCGTCGACCACGACCTCCACGACCTGAGCGTCGTGCGCAACGAGGTGGTGGCCCGCCTGCTCACCGAGGCGGCGTGGACCGAGCGGGCCGTCGCGGCACCCGCCCCAACCGCGCCAGCCGCGCCCGCGGGACCGCCCGTGGCGCCGGTCGGCCCGGCGGTCGTGCCCGAGCGACGGCGCCCGAGCCTGACCGTCGCCGAGCTGCTGGTGGGCGCGGGGGCGGTCAGCCTGGTCGCCGCGGTGGTCGTCTTCGCCGCGGTCAAGTGGTCGGA
>JAAYBP010000299.1 GCA_012730075.1 Acidimicrobiales bacterium
CCCAGAAGCGGTTCCGCGAGATCGACCAGTCGCGGGCGCCTTCGAGCCACTTGCCGAACTGGCCGTCGCGCACGTGCGAGGGGATCCAGTTGATCTGCTGGTTCAGCTCGACCAGCCGGTCCCGGATCGCGGTGACCTCCACGTACCAGGACGAGACGGCCTTGTAGATGATCGGCGTGTCGGTCCGCCAGCAGTGCGGGTAGTTGTGGTCGTAGGTGTCGTGGCGGACGACGGTACCGCGCTCCTTGAGGTCGCGGATGATCTGGGGGTTCGCGTCGAAGACGTTCTGGCCCTCGTAGTCGCGGACCTCGCGGGTGAAGCGGCCCGAGTCGTCGACGGGCACCACGAGCTCGATGCCGGCGGCCTCGCAGACCCGCTGGTCGTCCTCGCCGAAGCCGGGCGCCATGTGCACGACCCCGGTGCCGTCGTCGTCGCTGACGAACTCGTCGACCAGCACCCGGAAGCTGTCGGCGTGCCCCTCGAAGTAGGGGAACATCGGCCGGTAGCGCACCTCGGCGAGCGCCGAGCCGGGCAGGGTCGCGACGACCCGGTGCTCCTCGCCGAGCTCCCGCTCGTAGCG
The DNA here is from genome assembly GCA_012730075.1 of Acidimicrobiales bacterium. Taxonomy (GTDB): domain Bacteria; phylum Actinomycetota; class Acidimicrobiia; order Acidimicrobiales; family Iamiaceae; genus Iamia. Next base: position 581 of record JAAYBP010000299.1, read on the forward strand.
GGCGACCGCGTTCGCTCCCAGCACCACACGGCGGCCGGCACGCGGGCCGTCGGTCACCTCGACCACGACGTAGTCCACCTCGGGCCCGACCGCGAGCGCGAGGTTCGACGGCAGGGTCCACGGCGTGGTCGTCCACGCCCAGACCTCGACCTCGCCGGGTGCGCCCGCGAGCGGCTCGGGCAGCGACGTCGACGCGTCGGGGTCGACCACGAACGCGACGGTGAGCGCCGGGTCCTGGCGGGGCCGGGTGGCGTCGTCGAGGCGGATCTCGAAGTTCGACAGCGGGGTCTCGGCGCCCCACGAGTAGGGCATGACCCGGTACGCCTCGTACACCAGCCCCTTGTCCCAGAGCTGCTTGAACGCCCAGATCACGGACTCCATGTAGTCGAGGTCCATGGTCTTGTAGTCGTTCACGAAGTCGACCCAGCGGGCCTGCCGGGTGACGTAGCGCTCCCACTCGCGGGTGTAGCGCATGACCGAGGTGCGGCACGCGTCGTTGAACCGGTCGATGCCGAAGTCGGTGATCGCGACGCGACCCGAGACGCCGAGCTCCTGCTCGGTCTGCATCTCCGCGGGCAGGCCGTGGCAGTCCCAGCCGAAGTTCCGCTCGACCTTGTAGCCCCGCATCGTGCGGTAGCGGGGGATGACGTCCTTCACGTAGCCGGTGAGCAGGTGCCCGTAGTGGGGGAGCCCGTTCGCGAACGGCGGCCCGTCGTTGAACACGTACTCCTCGGCGTCCGCCCGGTTCTCGATCGACCGCTCGAAGGTCCGCTGGCGCTTCCAGCGGTCCAGCAGGGCCCGCTCGGTCGCGGGGAGGTCGACACGGGTCGGGACGGAGGGGTACGGGCGCTCGGCGGGCGAGGCGTCCGTGGCGGAGTCGCTCATTCGGGTCGATCGGTCCTGGTCGAAGGGGCGGGGCGCTCGCGGCGTGCCGCGTCGGTCCACCGATGCTACCGGCGGCGTCCACCCGCCCCGGAACGGGTTCACGCCAAGTTCAGACTGCGCGACCTGCCATGACGTCCCGAAAAACGGGACGTTATGGCGACCAGCGATGGGCACTGTCCCGAAAAACGGGACGGTTCGGCGACCAGCGACCCACACCGTCCCGAAAAACGGGACGTTCTGGCAGGTTGGCCGGACTCAGTCGCCGGTGGACAGCTCGATGTCCCAGCGGTCGAGGCAGTCCTCGCAGCGGTACGCGACGACGTCGCCGTCCCGGTAGCCGACCCGCCCGTCCTCTTCGTCCCGGGGCGGCGGGGTCATCAGGTGGCAGGTGCCGCCGCAGTCGACGCAGGTGATGGTCGGGGGAGGCCGGAGGTGGTCACCCGGTTCGTGCATCGTCATCCTCCTGGCTCCTCGACCGTGCCGGTCGTCGTGCTGGTGCTGGTCG
>JAAYBP010000300.1 GCA_012730075.1 Acidimicrobiales bacterium
ACCGGAAGCGGTTGGACCTACAGGAAGAGGCCGCCGACCGCGAGGACCACCAGGCCGGCGCCGAAGGCGGGCTCGAGGCGGTGGGGATCGACGCGCAGGGCGGTGCGGGCGCCCATCGAGGCGGCGGGCACCGAGGCGATGGCGAAGGCGGCGACGACGGCCCAGTCGACGTGGCCGAGCGCGGTGTGGGCGATCGTCGCCGGGATGGCGAGGCCGGCGGCCGCGGCCAGCGAGGTGCCCAGCGCGTTGCGGACCGGCAGCCGCACCACCAGCAGGAGCAGCGGGGCGAGGAGGAAGCCGCCGCTGTTGGCGAGGAGGCCGGCCGACAGGCCGACGAGCCCGGCGACCACGCCGACGAGCCACGGCTCGATCTCGCCGTCGGACTCGCTCGCGAGGCCGTCCGATCCGTCAGCGCCGTCCACCCCGGCTGCGTCGGGCACCGCGCTCCCCCGACGACGCCAGACCGCCACGAGGATGCCGACGCCCATCGCCCCGACGATCACCTCGGTGACGCCTACGAGGGCGTCGGCCGACACCCAGCTCGTCGCCGCCGCGCCGACGAGCGTGGCCGGGAGGCCGACGCCGAGGCACCAGCGGAGGACGCGCCGGTCGACCAGCTCGTGGCGGTCGTAGCGCCGGGCGGCCGCCAGCGTGGCGGGGACGGTGGCGGGCAGCGGGCTGGCGAGCGCGATCGCGGGCGGGATGCCGAGGGCGACGAGCACCGGCGTGGCGACGGCGGAGCCGCCCTTGCCGAACAGCCCGCCGAGGAAGCCGGTGCCGGCTCCGACGGCGACGATGACGAGGAGCATGGTCGGGGTCACGGGAGCCACCGTGCCGCATCCGGACACATACGTCAAAGTGGTCTTTCTGATCGGTTCGATAAGGTATCCCTATGGAACTCAGGCAGGTCGAGCACTTCGTGGCGGTCGTCGACGAGGAGGGGTTCACCGCGGCCGCGGACGCGGTCGGCATCACCCAGCCCGCGCTCTCGCAGTCGGTGGCCGCCCTCGAGCGCGAGCTGGGCACCCCGCTGTTCGTCCGGGCGCCCCGTCGCGTGTCGCTCACCGCGGCCGGCGAGGCGCTGCTCGGTCCGGCCCGCCAGCTCCTGCGCGCCGCCCGCGAGGCCCGGGCGTCGGTCGAGGGCGTCGTGGAGCTCGCCCAGGGCACCCTCGACCTGGTCGCCCTGCCCACCCTGGCGGTCGATCCGCTCACGCCCCTGCTCGGCCGGTTCCGGGCCGCCCACCCCGGCGTCGAGGTGCGGGTCGCGGCCCCCGACCAGCGCGTGGCCGTCCTCGACCAGGTGCGCCGGGGCGACGCCGAGCTCGGCCTCACCGACCTGCGCGACGCCGTCGAGGGCCTCGACGCGCGCCCGGTCGCGGATCAGGAGGTCGTGCTCGCCGTGGCCCCGGGAACGCGCATCGGAAGGTCGCGGCGCCAGCCGCGGGATGTGCTCGGCCGGCTGGAGATGATCACCACGCCGACGGGGACCGCCACGCGCGACCTGCTCGAGCAGGCGTGCTCCGACGCGGGGGTCGAGCCGCACGTCGCGGTCGTCACCGACCACCGCGAGATGCTCGCCCCGCTGGTGGTCGCCGGTGGGGGCGCCGCCCTGCTCGCCGCGTCCCACGCCCGCGACGCGGCGGCCGCCGGGGCCGACATCGTCCGCCTCGATCCGCCCCTGTCCCGCCGCATCGGCTTCGTGCACCGCCCCGGTCCCCTCTCCCCCGCCGCCGCCGGCCTCCTCGACCTCCTCTGACGAGGCGCGGGGGACCCGGGTGCACGGCGGGAGGCACGGCGCTATACCGGTCGAGGAGCGACCAACCGCCGAAGCGCCGCTCCGGAGGAGGCCACGATGGACGTCGCGGACCGGGTACGTGGGCACTACGGACGCAAGGACCTGGAGGCGGTGGCGCTCGATGCGCTGCGGGGGGCGGGCGTCGACGTCGAGACCCTGGAGGTCGGC
>JAAYBP010000301.1 GCA_012730075.1 Acidimicrobiales bacterium
ACCGGCAAGAAGCGCGATCAGCTCCAGGAGGTCATCGCCGCCCTGAAGGCCGAGGACTTCGGCATCCCGCTCCAGTTCGGCAACTTCCGGGACTGACCGTCATACCGTTCGCGGCCCGCAACCGTGAGCGGAACGAGGACGCCCGTGTCCTGGTTCCGCTCACGGTTGGCGCCGATACCCCACCATGACCCCATCCGACGTCCAGCCGACCGTGTCGGTGCTCGACCTGATCCCCGTCCGCCGCGGCCAGTCGACCGGCGAGGCGCTCGCCGCGTCGCTGCACCTGGCCCGCGTCTCCGAGGCGGCCGGCGTCCACCGGTACTGGGTGGCCGAGCACCACAACATGCCCGCGGTGGCGTCGACCAGCCCGCCGGTGCTGATCGCCATGCTCGCGGCGGCGACCGAGCGCATGCGGATCGGGTCCGGCGGCGTGATGCTCCCCAACCACGCGCCGCTGGTCGTCGCCGAGCAGTTCGCCCTGCTGGAGGCCGCCCACCCGGGGCGCATCGACCTCGGCATCGGGCGGGCGCCGGGCACCGACGCGGTGACGAGCTGGGCCCTTCGCGGCGGCACGGGCGACGCCGCGGTCGCCGCGTTCGACCGGTACGTCGCCGAGATCCTCGCCCTGATGGATCCGGCGGGCGCCCAGGTCGAGCTGGCGAGCGGGCCGTACTCCCTCAACGCCACGCCCGCCGCCCGCACCGCCCCGACGCCGTGGCTGCTCGGCTCGTCGGACTACTCCGCCCGCCTGGCCGCCCGGCTGGGCCTGCCGTACGTGTTCGCCACCCACTTCGCCACCGGCGGTACGGCCGAGGCGCTCGGGATCTACCGGCGCGAGTTCACGCCGTCGGAGCACCTCGACGTCCCGACGACCTTCCTCACCGTCAACGCCGCCGTCGCCGCCACCGACGACGAGGCCCGGCGTCGGGCCCGGCCCCAGCTCCTCGGGATGCTCGCCCTCCGCACCGGGCAGCCGCTGCGCCCCCAGATGACGGTGGAGGAGTGCGAGCGGACCGAGCGCGAGCGGGGCCCGCTCCCCCGCGAGCACGAGGCGTTGGTCGAGGCGATGCAGCGCCAGTGGGTGATCGGCGACGACGCCGCCGCGGCCGCGAAGGTCCGGGAGCTGCTCGCCCGCTACGAGGTCGACGAGGTGATGGTCAACCCGGTCGCGGCCGCCTCCGACGCCGATCCGATCGACCGCTCGCCGGGCCGCGAGGAGACGGTCACCCGCCTCGTCGCCGCCCTCCGTCCCTGACTCCAACCGGATGGGACGGCACCAACCGGTCCGACCGCTCGACGATCGATGATCGATGATCGATGATCGACGGGAGCATGCCGGCCGTCCTCGGCCGGAGCACGCGGCGGGCCGTCGGTGGGCAGCGGTTCAGTTGCGCCACTCGCCGCCGCGGAGGCGGGCGACCCGGTCGGCGGTGGGCGGGTGGGTGCGGAACAGGTTGGCGAACTGCACCTTGCGGCCGCTCAGCGGGTTGATGATGAACGCCTGGGCGTGGGCCGGGTCGATGTCCATCGGCACCTGGTGGGCGTAGTTCTCGATCTTGATGAGGGCCCGGGCGAGGGGTTCGCCGTCACCGATGACGCGGGCGCCGGTGCGGTCGGCCTCGTACTCCCGGCTGCGCGAGAGCGCCATCTGGAGCAGCCCGGCCGCGATCGGCGCGAGGACCGACATGGCGAGCAGGCCGATCACGTTGCCGCCGTTGCGATCCCGGCCGCCGCCACCCGTGAACATCGACCCCCACATGGCCATGCGCGCCATGAACGTGATGCCCATGGCCACCGCGGCCGCGACCGACGAGATGAGGATGTCTCGGTTGCCCACGTGACCCATCTCGTGGGCGAGGACGCCGCGCAGCTCGTCCCACTCGAGGACCTGGAGGATCCCCTGGGTGACGGCTACCGCCGCGTGCTGCGGGTTCCGACCGGTGGCGAAGGCGTTGGGCTGGGCCTCGGGGCTGACGTAGAGGGCCGGCATCGGGATCTCCATGCGCTGGGCGAGGTCGCGGACGACGGCGTAGTACTCGGGCATCTGCGCCTCGGTGACCGGCACGGCCCCGGCGGCCTTGATCGCGATCTTGTCGCTGAACCAGTAGGACGCGCCGACCATCACCAACCCGAGGACGAGCCCGATCACCGCGCCGCCCCGGCCCCACATCGAGCCGATCAGCACCAGCAGCCCGCCGAGGCCGGCGAGCAGGACGGTGGTCTTCATGGTGTTGCGCATGGTTCGGGCCTCGATTCGGGCGCCGCGCCCGCAGCACCCGGGCGCAGGCTACCGACGCCCGTAACACTTGGGGTCGGAGGAAAACCGTTACCGCGGTAACGGTTTTCCTCCGACCCCAGGTGTTACCCGGCGGCGCGGGTGCGGATCTCCTCGACGACGCCGGGATCGGCCAGCGTCGTGGTGTCGCCCAGCTCGCGGCCCTCGGCGACGTCTCGTAGCAGGCGGCGCATGATCTTCCCGGACCGGGTCTTGGGCAGGTCGTCGGTGAAGATCACGGTGCGGGGCCGGCTGATCGGGCCGATCTTGGCGGCGACGTGGCGGCGCAGCTCCTCGCCGACCTCGTCGCCCGCCTCGACGCCGCCCTTCAGCGTCACGAAGGCGATGATCGCCTGCCCGGTCGTCTCGTCCTTGGCGCCGACGACCGCCGCCTCGGCGACCTTCTCGTTGTCGACGAGGGCGGACTCGACCTCCGCGGTGGAGATGCGGTGCCCCGACACGTTCATCACGTCGTCGACCCGACCGAGCACCCACACGTACCCGTCGTCGTCGATCTTGGCGCCGTCGCCCGCGAAGTAGCGGCCCTCGAAGCGGCCCCAGTAGGCGTCGCGGTAGCGTTCGGGGTCGCCCCAGATGCCCCGCAGCATCGCCGGCCACGGCCGCGTCAGCGTCAGGTAGCCGCCGCCGGTGGACACCACCTTGCCGCCCTCGTCGACCAGCTCGGCGCCGATGCCCGGCAGCGGGAACGTCGCCGAACCCGGCTTGGTGGTGGTCGTGCCCGGGAGGGGCGAGATCATGATCGCCCCCGTCTCGGTCTGCCACCACGTGTCGACGATCGGGCAGCGGCCGCCGCCGATGTTGACGTGGTACCAGACCCACGCCTCGGGGTTGATCGGCTCGCCGACCGACCCGAGGAGACGCAGCGACGACAGGTCGTGCTTGGCGGGCTCGTCGGTGCCCCACTTCATGAACGTCCGGATCGCCGTGGGCGCCGTGTAGAGGATCGTCACGCCGTACTTCTCGACGATCTCCCAGAATCGGTCGCGGCCGGGCGTGTCGGGCGTGCCCTCGTACATGACCGAGGTCGCCCCGTTGGCCAGCGGTCCGTACACGATGTAGCTGTGCCCGGTGACCCAGCCGATGTCGGCGGTGCACCAGTACACGTCGGTCTCGGGGTGGAGGTCGAACACGTACTTGTGCGTGTAGGCGCACTGGGTGAGGTAGCCGCCGGTCGTGTGCATGATGCCCTTGGGCTTGCCGGTGGTACCCGACGTGTAGAGGAGGTAGAGGAGGTCCTCGCTGTCCATCGGCTCGGGCGGGCAGTCGGCGTCGGCCGTGGCCATCAGGTCGTGGTACCAGTGGTCGCGACCCTCGGTCATCGGCGTGTCGACGTCGCCGCCCGACGCCCCGATGCGATCGACGACGACCACGTGCTCGATCGACGACGTGTCGACCAGGGCGACGTCGACGGTCGGCTTGAGGAGACCGGGCTTGCCGCGCCGCCACCCGCCGTCGGCGGTGACGAGCACCTTGCACTCGGCGTCGTTGATGCGGTCGGCGAGCGAGTCGGCCGAGAACCCGCCGAACACCACCGAGTGCGGCGCCCCGATCCGCGAGCACGCGAGCAGCGCCACCGGCAGCTCGGGGATCATCGGCATGTAGATCGCCACCCGGTCACCCCGGCCGACACCGAGGCCCTTCAGGACGTTGGCGAAGCGCTGCACCTCGTCGAGCAGGTCGGCGTAGGTGATCGTGCGCGAATCGCCCGGCTCACCCTCCCAGTGGAACGCCACCCGCCCACCGCGGCCCTCGGTGACGTGGCGGTCGAGGCAGTTCTCGCTGACGTTGAGCTGCCCGCCGACGAACCACCGGGCGAAGGGCAGGTCCCAGTCGAGGACGCTGTCCCAGGGCTTGCGCCACGTCAGGAGCTCGTCGGCCTGGCGGGCCCAGAACGCCTCGTAGTCGGCGTCGGCCTCGCCGTAGACGTCACCGTTCGAGATCAGCGCGTCGGCGGTGAAGTCGGCGGGCGGCGGGAACGTGCGGTCCTCCCGCAGGTAGTCCTCGATGGTGACCGGGGTGTCGTCGCTCATGGGGAGGCTCCTGGTGGTCGGCGGTGCCGCGCGTCACCATACCCACGCGCCGCGGGACCGGTCCGGGCCGGCCGGTGGCCGACGGGACCCCCGCGCGGGGTCGACACCGTTGGTAGGCCCGCTTAACCTCCCCGCCCATGGAGTGCCTTAGCGACGTCGCCGAGCTCGAGGCCGTGGTCGGTGGACAGCCGCTCGGTTCGATGCTCAAGTCGATCACCGAGTTCGACGACCACTGCCGGGCGATCATCGCCGTCGCCCGCGCCGCGGTGGTGGGCGCGCCGGGCGCCGACGGGGGCCTCCGGTCCGAGCTGATCGGCGGCGACGCCGGCTTCGCGTCGGTCGCCGGACCCACCGTCCTCGCCCTCGAGGGCGGTGCCGGCGTCGAGGTCGAGCCGGGCACGCCGGTCGGCCTCGTCCTCCTCGTCCCGGGCCTCGGCGAGACCCTCCGGGTCAACGGCCGCCTGCGCGCCGACGGAGGCGTCGACGCCGAGGAGATCTACCTCCACTGCGCCAAGGCGATCATCCGGTCGAAGTTCTGGAAGGGCGGCGTCGGCGACGGCGAGCCGGTCGCGGTCGACGGTGACGGTCCGCTGGCCGACCCCGAGGTGCTCGACATCCTCGGCCGGTCGCCGTTCGCGGTCATCACGTCCCACGACGGGGACGGCAACGCCGACGCCAGCCCCAAGGGCGACCCGGCCGGCTTCGTGCGGGCGCTCGACGCGTCGACCATCGCGCTGCCCGACCGACCCGGCAACCACCGCACCGACACCTGGCACAACATCGTGGTGCAGCCCGACGTCGGCGTCGTGCTGATGGTCCCCGGCGACGACCGCGTGCTCGAGCTGCGCGGCCGCGCCGGCCTCACCACCGACGACGGCGTGCGGATCCCGATGACGATGCGCGACAAGACCCCGAAGGTCGCCCTGGTCGTCGACGTCGCCCACGCCGAGGTCCGCCGCAGCCCGGTGCCCGCCGCGGCCGACCTCTGGGACCAGACCCGCAACGTCGACACCTCGACCCTGCCCCGGATGGCCAAGGTGTTCACCGACCACGTCAAGCAGAACCGCACCAAGGGCGTGGCCGCCGCCGCGGCACGCAAGCTGGTGAACGCCAAGGTGCTCGAGAAGGGCCTCGAGCACGACTACGCCAAGAACCTGTACTGACCCGGCGGCCGGGTCGTCGGCTCCCGGCGGGGTCGGTCGGCTCCCGGCGTGGCGAGTCGGCGGCGTCGGTCGGCTCCCGGCGTGGCGAGTCGGCGGCGAACCGGCCGCCCGCGCCGTCGCTGGTCGCCTCCCGGTCGCCGGCGGTGCGCCGCTACTTGATCAGCGGGTCGCGAGGCAGGCCGAGGAGGCGCTCGCCGATCTGGTTCCGCTTGATCTCCGACGTGCCACCGGCGATCGACATCCCCCGGTGCACGAGCACGAGGAAGCCGGCCATCGCCGCCGGGCCGTCGAGGAAGGCCGCATCGGGCCCCCCGAGCTCGGTGAGGATCGCGGCCGCGTCGTGCCCCAGCTCCGAGAGCACCAGCTTGGTGATCGACCCCTCCGGCCCCGGCTCCCCGCCGGCGACGGCGCGGTGCGCGCTGCGCAGGTTGAGCGCGGACATCGCCTCGTGGTGGGCGAGGTAGCGGCCGATGCGGGCCGCGCCCCCGTAGAGCCGCTCGGGGTGGGCGTCGAACGACGCGAGGAGAGCGTCGGGCGGCGTCGCCATGCCCCCCTGACCGCCCCCGATGCTGACGCTCTCGTTGCCGAGCGTCGCCCGGGCGACCGTCCAGCCGCCGTCGACCGGCCCGACCACGTCGTCGTCGGGCACGAACACGTCGTCGAAGAAGACCTCGTTGAACTCGGCCGACCCCATGGTCATGCGCAGCGGCCGCACCTCGACGCCGTCGGCCTCCATGTCGATCACCATCGTCGTGATGCCCTGGTGCTTGGGCACGTCGGGGTCGGTGCGCACCGTGGCGAACCCGTAGCGCGCCTGGTGGGCCCCGCTGGTCCAGACCTTCTGACCGTTGACCTGCCAGCCCCCGTCGACCCGGGTGGCGCGGGTCTTGATGCCGGCCGCGTCGGACCCGGCGTCGGGCTCGCTGAAGAGCTGGCACCAGATCACCTCCTGGTCGAGCGCGGGCCGGACCCAACGGGCGATCTGGTCCTCGGTCGCGTGCTGGACCAGGGTGAGGATCACCCAGCCGGTGATGCCGTAGCCGGGCTTCTGCACGCCCGCGGCCCGGAACTCCTGCTCGATGACCAGCTGCTCGACCGCGCCGGCGCCGCGGCCCCACGGCTCGGGCCAGTGGGGCACCGCGTAGCCGGATTCGACCAGCCGCGACCGGCGGGCGGCGTCGTCGAGCCCGTCGAGCGAGGCGACGAACTCCCGCACCTCGTCGCGGAGCGGCTCGGCCTCCGGCGGGAGGTCGACGTCGCGGCTGCGGCGGGTGCCGGCCCGCAGCCGGTCGGTCGCGTCGGCCGCCGCCCGGTTGCCGTCGAGCACCGTCCCCAGCGCCGTCGCCCGTCGGAGGATGACGTGGGCGTCGTGCTCCCAGGTGAACCCGATGCCGCCGTGGACCTGCATGTTGAGGTTGCCCGCGAGGTCGGCGGCGATCGCCGCGAGGGCCGCGGCGGTGGCGGAGGTCGACGCCCGCTGATCGGCGTCGTCGCCGTCGGTCGCGCCCGCGGCGGCGTCCGCGGCCCGGGCGGCGTCCCACACCGCCGCGGTGGCCAGCTCCGTCGCGACCAGCATGTTGGCGCAGTGGTGCTTGACCGCCTGGTAGGTGCCGATCGGGCGGCCGAACTGGAGTCGCTCCCGGGCGTAGGCGGCGGCCGCCTCGGTCGCGTCGCGAGCCAGTCCGGTCGCCTCGGCCGCGAACAGCAGGCGGGTCACGTCGGTGAGGAGGCCCGCCGCGCCGGGGAGCACCGTCGCCGCGGCCCCGTCGAGCTCGACGCGCGCCGAACGACGGGTCGGGTCGAGGTTGGCCGGAACCGTCGCGTCGACCCCTCCGCCCTCGCGCTCGACGACCACCGCGTCGGGTCCCGACGCCACGACGATCACGTCGGCGAGGTGGCCGCTCACCACCACGCCGACCGATCCCGAGGCGCGGCCGTCGGCGACGGTGACGCCCGCGGGTGCTCCCGCGCCGGCGTCTCCCCCGGTGGCGTTGCCCGCGGTGTTGTCTCCC
>JAAYBP010000302.1 GCA_012730075.1 Acidimicrobiales bacterium
CGAGGATCGCCTCGATCTGGCCGATCGCCAGGACCATGCCCTCCTCCTGGCCCATGGCGAGCAGCTGCTCCATCGCCTCGACGGTCGGGAAGTGGGACGTGATGACCATCTCGGTCCGCCCGTCGCGCTCCTCCAGGGTGACGACCATCCGGCCCACGGGCATGTCGTCGTTGGGTCGGCCGGCGTCGTCGGCGAAGCCGTCCCGCACCTCCAGGCGCCGCGGCGGGTCGACGGCCAGGAACTCCCACCAGCCGTGGTACTTCTCCCCCTCCGGGCTGGTCATGAAGTAGTTGGCGCGGCCGCCGATGGTGAGGTCGTGGTCGACGAACGTCGCGGGGTAGCCCGGCGGTCCCCACCACCGCTCGAGCTGGCGCGGGTCGGCCCACAGCTCCCACGCCCGTTCGACGGTGGCGTCGAGCTCGACGGTGACGGCCATCGTCAGGGCGTCGGGGTCCTTGTGGACGTCGGTGACGGTCATGGGGTGCCTCCATCGGGTTCGGCGAGGATCTCGCTCATGCGCTCGGCGCGGCCGCGCCAGACGGCTTCGAGGGCGTCGAGTAGCCGCGCGGCGCGGCGGACGGTGTCGACGTCGCCGCGGACCAGCTGCTCGCGCCCCCTGCGTCGCTTGGTCACCAGCCCCGCCTCCTCCAGCACCGCGACGTGCTTCTGCACGGCGGCGAAGCTCATCGGGTAGTCGCGGGCGAGGGCGGACACCGAGTGCTCGGCTTCGAGGGTCCGCAGGACGATGTCGCGGCGGGTCGAGTCGGCGAGGGCCCGGAAGACCCGGTCGGCCCGCCCCTCCTCCATCAGACCTACAACCATACGGTTGTATATGCGCACGGCCGAGCCGCCCGGTCAACCCCCGACGAAGGGAAAACCACACGAGGTGCCTGGAGGCCGAGCCGATAGGCGAGGCCGACCCAGCAAGCACGGCACCGCAAGTTCCGAGCGCAGCGAGGAATCCGTCTGCGACGACGCTCGCTTTCCGCTAACGCTCCTGGCACCTCGTGCGGTTTGCGGTCCGGACGCGGGTGACCCCCTCCCCGAGTGGGGGAGGGGGTCACCGGGCCCGACCCGCCAGGGGCGGTCGGCGAAGGTGCGGCGGGGTCAGGAGACGGTGAACTCCTGCTGCATGCCGTGGGTGAAGTGCGGGGCTCCGGTCCCCTCGGTGATGGCCCCGTCGCTCGACACGGAGCCGGCCGGGATGAAGCAGATGGCGATGTAGTCGCCGGGCTCGAAGTCGCCGACGAGCAGGCCCTGGGCCCCGTTCTCGGCGGCGAAGGCGCCTCCGACCGGGGTCACCTTCTCCATGGCCTCCTCCTCGGGGAGGGCGAGCAGCTCCTCGAAGGACTCGGTCACGCCGTCGTTGCGGCGCATCACGGCGATCTCGTGGGCCTCGGTGCCGTCGTTGGTGAACAGGATGGCGACCCGCCCCTGGTCGATCGTCTCGGGCAGGCCCTCGAAGCCGAAGTCGATGCCGCTGACCTCGACGGTCGAGTCGAACTCGCAGTTCTCGAACACGAAGGGGTCGACCTCGGCCTGGGCGTCGGCGAACTCGGGCGTCTCGAAGGCGGAGAAGTCCTGGCCCCCGCTGTCGAGGACCGAGCGGACCGCCGCGACCATGACGTCGACGGAGTCGCCGATGGAGTCCGGCACGTTCGCCTCGACCTCGTCTACCGCCGCGGTGAGCGCATCGGGGTCGGGCTCGCCCGACAACATCACGGTGACGTCGACGTAGGGATCGCAGAAGGAGGCGAGCTCGGCGTCGGCCGGGTCGGAGCCGTCGGTCGACGAGTCGGTCGTGTCGCCGGCCGCGGCGGTGGTGGTGGTCTCGTCGGCGCTGCCGTCGTCGGAACCGCAGGCGGTGAGGGCGCCGGCGGTGCAGGTGGTGAGGGCCAGGAGGATGGCCAGGGATCGGTGGATTCGGGACATGGGTGGTCTCCAGTCGGCGGGTCGGGTGCTGTCCCGGGCACTGAACCCCGCGGGGGTTAGCGCAGCATTAGCGTCCTGTCCCGCTCTTCGCCGCCCTCCGTGCCCACCTTCTCCCACTCCGTGACCGTGCCCTCCTGGCGGACCCGCCCCGCGCCGTCGGGGCCCCGCCGCCCGCTCCTGCACCGCCCCCGCCTCGCCGATGTCGTGGCGGGCCGGTGGGGACGTCGCGCGACCGCGATCGTGGCCGGAGCCGGGTTCGGCAAGAGCGCACTCGTCGCGGAGGCGCTCGAGGCCAACCGCCGGCAGCCGCTGGGCCACGACGCGTGGGTCGGCTGCCAGGAGGAGGACGTCCGCCTCGACCGCCTGTTCGAGGCGATCTTCACCGCCGTGCGCTCCGAGGCGCCGGGCGAGCGGCCGGTCGACGTCGACGACGCCGTGAACCGGATCGCCGACGCGGTGTGGTCCCACGCGCCCGTGCCGGTGTCGATCGTGCTAGACGACGTCCACCACCTGCCGGCGGGATCGTCCGGCGCCGACCTGCTCGACGCCCTGATCCGTCGGCTCCCGGCCAATGCCCGCTTCGTGTTGACGTCCCGCACGCCGCTGCCGGTGTCGCTGGCCCGGCTGCGGTCGGCCGGCGACGCGGTGGTGATCGACGAGGCCGACCTGGTGATGACCCCGTCGGAGATGCAGGAGCTGGCCGAGACGGGTGGACGCCCCGGGCTGGACCTGACGGCGACGGGCGGGTGGCCCGCCCTCGTCGCGCTGTCGGTCCACGCCGGCGAGGCCCGGTCGCCGGAGACAGCCGAGTACCTGACCGACGAGCTGCTCCGGGACCTGCCCAAGAGCCAGGTGGCCGCGCTGGCGGTGCTGAGCGCGGTGGGCCCCCTCGACGAGGGGGCGTTGGTGTCGATCGTCGGCGACCGCGACCTGGACGTCGCCGCGCTCACCCGGCTGCCGCTCGTCGACGTGGCGGGCGGGGTGATCGAGGCCCACGCCCTGTGGGACGTCGCCGCCACGGTCGCCGCGACCGGCTCAGGGGCCGGGCCCGGCTCGGGGGTCACGACCGGCTCGGGGGTCACCGCGCTCGACCCCGCCTGGCTGCGCGACGCGGCCCGCGCCGCCGCCGAGGCCGTGCGGGAGGCGGGCAACGCCGAGCGGGCCTTCCGCCTGGCCGTCGGCGCCGGAGACGAGGCGCTCGCGCTGGAGATCCTCGGAGACCTCTGCCGCGAGTCGATCCACACCTCCACCGTCGTCGACCTCGGGGCCTGCGTCGATGCGCTGCCGGAGGGGAGCCGCGCCGAGCCGGCCGCCCTGCTCGCCGCGGCGCTGGCCCCGAGCCCGGACGGTTGGGAGCGCCGCCGCGATCGGCTCGTCGAGGTGTCGCTGACGTTGGAGGAGATCGGCGCCGACTCCCTCGAGGTCATCGCGCTCACCCGGCTGGGGATCCTGGGTTGGCAGGCGGGCGACACCTCGATCGCCGGGCACCTGATCCCCCGCATCGAGCGGCTGGCGGGTTCCGGGGACCCGCTCGCGAAGGCGGTGGCGGCGCTGGGCAACGCGGTGATGGCCGAGATCGCCGGGGATCGCGACGCCATGTGGACGAGCATCGAGGAGTTCGACGCGCTGGACGTCGCCGAGCCGCTGCGCACGATCGGAGGCCGGTTCCGGGCCGCCGCTGAGCTCCAGTACGGGTCGCCCGCCGACGCGCTGCGCCTCGTGGTCGGGCTGGAGGAGACCGCACCGTCGTGGCCCCGGACCGAGCTGCGCGCGTTGGCGATGTGGGCGTGCTGGCTCGGCGGCGACGAGCGCGGGGCCCGGCACCGCGCCGAGGAGCTGCGCACCGGCGGCGACGACTGGGGCCAGGAGATGGTCGTCCGCTCGAACGTCGCCCTCCTCGACGCCTGGTCCTCGACCGGGGCCGACCCCGGATTCGACGGTGCGCCCCCGACCGGGGCCGACCTCCTCGCCGATTCCCGGGCGGCCCGATCGGCTGGGTGGTTCGTGCCGTCGCTCGTCCTGGCGATGGCCGCGGCGGCGCGGCTGGTCGGCGCCGGCGAGGAATCGGAGGCCGAGCGGGTGCTGGCCGAGGCGTTCTCGGATCCCGAGCTGGTGTCGTCGCGGGTCCGGTCCGCGACGATGCGGGGCTTCGCCCTGGTCTGGGTCCTGCTGCCGGAACGACGCGCCCGGCTGGAGGGCCTCGACCTCGGACCCGGAGCGACCGCCATGATCGAGGCGGGCCGGGTGCTGGGCGAGGCCCGCTCGGCCGGACCGCGCGACCGCGGCTGGTGCGACCGGGCCGCGGTCGTGCTGGCCGATCCGTCGGTCGCCACCCGGTTGCCGGCCGTCTGGCTGGCCGAGCTGGCGGCCCGGTACGCCGGACCGAAGCCCACCGGGGAGCGCCTCGGGGTCGCCCTCGACGCGGTCGACCGGTTGGGACCGGCGGCCGCGCCGGCGTTGCGTCGGCTGGCGGCGACCGGAACGGACGCGGTGGTCACCGCCGGGGCGACCGCGATCCTGGCCAGCCGTACGCCGGTGTCGGAGGGCCGGTTCGTGCTGCGCCTGTTCGGTCCGATGGCGATCGAGCGCGACGGGGTGGCGGTCGAGCAGCCGGACTGGCGGCGCGACCGGGTGCGGGCGCTGTTCGCGCTGATCGCCCGCCGGGGCACGATCTCGCGTCGCGCCGCGGCCGACGCGCTGTGGCCGGACCTGGAGGCCGACGCGCAGGCCAACAACCTGCGGGTCACGCTCAGCTACCTACAGAAGGTGTTGGAGCCGGAGCGCACGCGCCACGAGGTGGCGTACCACGTGCGCGCCGACGGGGCGTCGCTGCGGTTCGCCGGTCGGCCGTCGTGGACGATCGACGTCGAGGAGATGGAGATCGCCCTGGACGCGGCCGAGGGCGACGACCGTCGGGGGGCCTCGTCCGCCGCGCTCGACGGCTACCTGGCGGCGATCGACTGGTACCGGGGCCCGTTCCTCGACGATGTCGAGCTCGGCGCGTCCGACGAGATCGAGCAGGACCGGCTGCGATCGCGCTACGTCGGTGCCCTGATCCGGGCCGGTGGCCTGCTGGTCGCGGTCGATCGGATCGAGGAGGCCCAGCGCCTGGCCGTCGCCGCCCAGGCCGCCGACCCCTGGTCCGACGCCGCCCTCTGCCTCCAGACCGAGTGCTACCTGGCGAAGGGCGACCGCGCCGCCGCCCTGCGCAGCCATCGCCGGGCGAAGGACCTGATCGAGGAGCTGGACCTCCCGCCGTCCCCGACCCTCGAACGCCTCGGCCGCACGCTCGTTACATCTGGGGTCAGACCCCAGATGTAACGGTGGCGACGAGCGGTGTTACATCTGGGGTCAGACCCCGGATGTAACGGTCGAACGGAGGAGCCGGGCTTGAAGGTCCATCACCTGAACTGCGGATCGATGAACTCGCCGGGTGCGCCGATGGTCTGCCACGTCCTCCTGGTCGAGACCGACGCCGGGCTGGTCCTCGTCGACTCGGGCTACGGGCTGCTCGACTGCGTCGATCCGGCGGGTCGCCTGGGGTTCGTCCGGCGGATCACCCGCCCGGTGCTGCGGCCCGAGGAGACCGCGCGGCGGCAGGTCGAGGCGATGGGCTTCGGTCGGGACGACGTCCGGCACATCGTCACGACGCACTTCGACCTGGACCACATCGGTGGCCTGGCGGACTTCCCCGACGCCACGGTCCACGTCACCGCGGCCGAGGTGGAGGGGGCGGTGCGGGCTCCGACCCGGGCCGAACGTCGCCGCTTCCGGGCGGCGCAGTGGGCGCACGGCCCGAATCTGGCCGAGTACGAGCCGCGAGGCGAGTCGTGGCGGGGGTTCGCGGCGGTCCGGGAACTGGACGGGCTGGCGCCGGGCATCGCGCTGGTCTTCATGCCCGGCCACACCCGGGGCCACGCCGCGGTCGCGGTCGATGCCGGCGATCGGTGGGTGCTGCACTGCGGGGATGCGTTCTACCTGAGGGGCACGCTGGACGGGGTCACCCCCGTGCCCCGTTCGCTGGCCGCCTCCGAACGCCTGATCGCGTTCGACCGGGCACAGGTGCACGCGAACCACGAACGGTTGGCCGAACTCTGGCGCCGGGACGACCCGGACCTCCTGCTGGTCTCCGCCCACGACCCGGAGCTGTTGGCGCTCGCCCAGGCCGGCTGACGGCGTGGCCGAGGTCCGGTAGCCAACCGTTCCGCGGTCGATGGGGTCGCGTCGGCGTTACATCTGGGGTCTGACCCCAGATGTAACGCGGTCTACCGTTCCGCCGGTGGGGGAGCTGCCGGGCGTCGACCGCTACGGCCTCTCCGCCCTGTGCTGCGCGGCGGACGGATCCGGGCTCGAACCGGTGACGGGGGAGTCGTCGGTGCTGGCCTGTCCCCGCTGCGGGCACCGCACCGATCGGCCCGGTGATGGCGTCCTCGGCGACGGCTTCGACGTCGTCCATCGCCAGTGGGGCCTCCGCGGCGACCCGCACGCGTGGAGCGCCCTGCGGGACCTCGTCGGGTCGACGCCCACCCCGGCGACGGTGGAGGCCGTCCGGACCGCGTTCGTCGACGGGCTCGCGCGGGTGGTCGGTGTCGACATCGACGCGTCGGACGCGCCGCGCGTGCGGCGTGAGGAGCTGGACCACGGCGGGATGTCCGGAGGCCAGGTCGACCTCGACTTCTGGCGGGTCAAGGGCGTTCCGTTGCTGGTCGATCGGGCCGTCGCTCGAGCGCCACGACGGGCGTGACGGTGGCGCGGGTGCCGCGGCTTCGTCTCCAGCGGAGCGACGCCCGCGGTGATCACGAGCACCGCCGACGGTGGGTGCCGGCGTCGTCCCGGTGGAGGGACCGGCGTGTTACATCCGGGGTCTGACCCCGGATGTAACACGAGACCACGCCGATCCTCGCCGCCACCGGGCGAGCCGGGCGCCGCGTGCGGCCGCGGTCAGCGCCAGAACAGGTGGTGGGTGACGCCGCTCGGGCTGGGCACGGCCTCGTGCCGGAACCGGTCGAGCAGGTCGTCGGGGGAGTCCCAGAGGCGCTCGCCGCGACCGAGCTCGACCGGTGCGACCGCCACGTGCAACGTGTCGACCAGGTCCGCGTCGAGGAACTCCCGCAGCGTCGCCACGCCGCCGCCGAGGCGGACGTCGAGCCCGCCGGCGGCTTCCCGCGCCCGGTCCAGGGCCTCGGCGGGGGAGGCGTCGAGGAAGTGGAAGGTGGTGTCGTCGAGCGTGAAGCTCGGGCGCGGGTGGTGGGTCAGCACGAACACCGGTGTGTGGAAGGGGGGCGAGTCGCCCCACCAGCCCCGCCACTCGTGGTCCTGCCACGGGCCCCGCTGAGGGCCGAACTTGTTGCGGCCCATGATCTCGGCACCGATGTGGTTCGCGAAGTCGCGGGTGAAGTAGTCGTCGAGCCCGCGGCTCCCGCCGGGATCGCTCCGCCCCGGCCAGCTCGCGGTCGCACCGGCCCACGACACGAGATCGGCGGGGTCCGCGTGCCCGAAGGGCCGCTCGAGGGTCTGGCCCTCGCCCGCACCGAACCCGTCGGCCGACACGCAGAAGTTCTGCACTCGCAGGAGCTGGGTCATCGGGATCGAACCTCCGGAGCGGGGAGCGCCGTCGGTGCACGGCCGAGGGCCGAGCATGCGGCAAGCGTCCCGCCGGCGCAACCATGTGCGCGGCGAAGCGGCGGGTCCATCGACCC
>JAAYBP010000303.1 GCA_012730075.1 Acidimicrobiales bacterium
CTCGTCGTCGGCCTCCACGCCCACCACCGCCAGCGGCGCGTCCGCGTAGGGGTAGATGTCGAGCCGCTCGCCGGGCAGCTCCGACTCGGGGATCGTGTCGGTCGGTGTCTCGCTGGTGGTCGGGTCGTCGGGTTCCGAGGTCGACGACGGCTCGGTCGAGGACGCCTCGGTCGTCGGCGCCTCGGTGGTCGTGGTCCTCCCGTCCGCGGCGTCGTCGTCACCGCCGCAGCCGACCGCCGCGAGGGCGAGCACCAGACCGACGAGGACCGCGCGTGACCGTGTCATGGCGCGCAGCGTAGGAGCGACCCGGCGCCAGCGGCGCTCGCGCGGGAGGGGACGGCTACCCGCCCCGAGACGGGAGCCGCGGCGGCCGACCGGAAGGCGTCAGTCGAACGTGATGACCTGGCGGATGACCTCGCCCTTCTTCAGGGCGTCGAAGGCGTCGTTGATCTCGTCGAGGCCCATGCGGCGGCTGATCATGCCCTCGAGGTCGAGCTGGCCGGCCTTCCAGAGCTTGAGCAGCTTGTGGAAGTCGGAGCGCACGTCGACCGACCCGTAGTAGCTGCCCATGAACGTCTTCTCGGAGAAGAACAGCTCGAAGCCGTTGAAGCTGACCTCCTTGTCGGCCGCGCCCACGCCGATGATCACCGCGGTCCCGCCCCGGCGCACCGCGTCGAACGCGGCGCGCATGGTGACGGGCAGGCCGATCGCCTCGAAGGCGTAGTCGAAGCCGTCGCCGGTGAGCTCGGCCTGGAGCGCCGCCAGATCGTCGGGCTTGCACGCGTGGGTGGCCCCGAAGTGCTTGGCCTGCTCGAGCTTGTCGTCGACCAGGTCGACCGCCACGATGGTCGCCGCCCCGGCGACGCGGGCGCCCTGGATGGCGGAGATGCCGACGCCGCCGCACCCGAACACGACCACCGACGACCCCGGCTCGACCTTGGCGGTGTTGATCGCGGCCCCGACGCCGGTGCTCACGCCGCACCCGATCAGCGACGCGATCTCGAACGGCACGTCGTCGTCGATCTTGATCGCCGCCTCCTGGGGCACGGTCAGGTATTCGGCGAACGTGCCCGTGCCGGCCATGCCGAACACGTCGGTGTCACCCCGCTTGAAGCGCGACTGGGCGGCGATCGTGAACTGGATCATCACGCAGAGGTGCGGCTCCTTGCGCTCGACGCACGAGACGCACTTCCCGCACGGCGGCGACCAGGCGACGATCACGTGGTCGCCCACCGCCAGGCCGGTCACGCCCTCGCCGACGGCGCTGAT
Source organism: Acidimicrobiales bacterium (assembly GCA_012730075.1). GTDB lineage: Bacteria > Actinomycetota > Acidimicrobiia > Acidimicrobiales > Iamiaceae > Iamia. Next base: position 1,270 of record JAAYBP010000303.1, read on the forward strand.
GACGCCGGCGCCCTCGTGACCGGGCACGAACGGGGCCGGCTGCGGGAGGCTCCCCTCGATGGCGTGCAGGTCGGAGTGGCACACGCCGGTGGCCTTGACGTTGATCGTCACCTCGCCCGGCCCCGGGGGCGCGACCTCGACGTCGTCGACGACTTCGAGCTTGTCGTCTCCGAGGTTGTTCAGCACGGCGGCACGCATTCGGGGTTCCTCCTGGGGACGATCGGGGCGATCGGGCGATCGGACGGACGAACCGTAGCGGAGCGCGAACTAGAACGCGTTCTCGTCCTGACGTAGGGTCGACGGATGGCACAACTGGGCTTCTGGAGGCTGGCCGAGGCGGATCGCGACTGGCTCGCCGTCGTCGACCCCGAGGGCGTCGAGCACCGCGCCGGCGACCTGCTCGACCGGTCCAACCAGATCGCCCACGCGCTGCGCGACCTGGGCCTCGGCACCGGCGACACGCTCGCGGTGCTCCTCCCGAACGGGATCGAGCTGATCGAGCTGTTCCTCGGCGCCCTCCAGGTCGGGGTGCGCATCACGCCGGTCAACTGGCACCTCGTCGGCCCCGAGATCGCCTACATCCTCGACGACAGCGAGGCCAAGGCGTTCGTCGCCCACGAGCGCTTCGGGGAGGAGGCGATCCGCGCCGTCGACGAGGCCGGCTTCCCCGCCGGGGCCCGGTTCGCCGTCGGTTCGGTCGACGGCTTCCGTCCGTACGCCGAGCTCTACGAGGGCCGGCCGACCACCGCGCCCGAGGGCCGCACCACCGGCGCCGCCATGCACTACACGTCGGGCACGACCGGGCGGCCCAAGGGCGTGCGCCGCCCGCTGGCCGAGATCGACCCGAGCGACATGGCCGAGCTGATGGCCTACCTGCCGAACCTGTTCGGCGTCGGCGCCCACGACGGCCACGTCCACCTGACCGTGTCGCCGCTGTACCACACCGCCGTCCTCATGTGGACCGGCAACGCCCTCGCGCTCGGCCACACCGTCGTCCTCATGGACCGCTGGAGCCCCGAGGAGACGCTCCGCCTCATCCAGGAGCACCGGGTCACCTACAGCCACATGGTGCCGACGCAGTTCGTCCGCCTGCTCGACCTGCCCGAGGACGTCCGCACCTCCTACGACGTGTCGTCGCTGCGGAACATGATCCACGGCGCCGCCCCGTGCCCGCAGGAGATCAAGCGCCGGATGATCGAGTGGTGGGGCGACACGATCCAGGAGTACTACGCGGCGACCGAGGGCGGCGGCACCGTGATCTCCGCCGCCGAGTGGATGGAGCGACCGGGTTCGGTCGGCCGGGCGTGGACCGGCGGCGAGGTGCGCATCTACGACGACGACGGCAACCAGCTCGGCCCCGGCCGGATCGGCACCGTCTACATGTCGCTGATGGCCGACTTCGAGTACAAGGGCGACGACGCCAAGACCAGGGCCAACCGGATCGACAACTTCTTCACGGTCGGCGACGTCGGCGAGATGGACGACGACGGCTACCTGTTCCTCCGCGACCGCAAGAGCGACATGATCATCTCCGGTGGCGTCAACATCTACCCGGCCGAGATCGAGGGCGAGCTGATCAACCACCCGGCCGTGGCCGACGTCGCCGTGTTCGGCATCCCCCACCCCGACTGGGGCGAGGAGATCAAGGCCGTGGTCGAGCC
>JAAYBP010000304.1 GCA_012730075.1 Acidimicrobiales bacterium
CCGGTGCTTCTCGTCGATGCCGATGTCGATCTGCATCACAGTTCCTCCTGGTCGCGTACATCTCCAGGGTAGGGGGGCGGGCGGGAGTTCCCACCCGCCCCCGGGAACCCGGGAGCGACCCGGCGGGCGCTCGGAGCACCCGCCGGATAACAGTTTTCCTCCGACCCCAGGTGTTACCTCAGCGGTGGATCCGGAGGAGCCGGCCGGACGTGAACACGCCGTCGGTCACGTGGATCACGCCGAGGCTGGCGGTGACCCCACCTGGCTCGGAGAGCTGGCCGGCGGCGAGCTCGCGCCGCTGCCCGCCCTTCAGCTCCAGGAGCACGGCGGGCGGGAAGGCACCGGTCTCGAAGCCCGCCTCGAAGGCGAGCACGCCGTCGGCCGCGAGCTCGTAGACGTACAGCGCTCCGGTCCACGGGTCGACGGCGATGTCGGTGATGGCGGTCAGGCCCGACTCGACGACCCGGCAGTCGCGGGTCTGGGCGTTCGGGTCGCACGTGGCGTCGATGGCGTCGAGCGGCAGCTTGTACACGTGCGACGAGCCGGGTCGGAACGGGAAGCCCTTCAGCTCGCCGACGTAGATCGCCGACCGGGTGACCGCGATCGACGTCGGGACCGCCTCGGTGGGCAGCGCGGGCGGGCCGCCCCAGCCCGGGATGTGGTCGGTGGCGACCATCTCCCGGTTGAAGCGGGCCACGGTGCGGATGCGACCGGTCCGGCTGACGCGGAGCACGTCGTTGCCGGCGGCGTCGGCGACCAGCGCGTCGCCGTTCGGGAGGGCGGCGAGGCCGTAGGGGTTGCTCTCCTCGGGGACGCCCTCGTTGTCGTCGGGGTCGATGTCGACCGCCTGGTACGCGGGGAGGTCGGCGACGTGGCTGATGCGGCCGAAGATCGTCCGTCGGTAGAGCTGGCCGGTGTTCGACTCGAGCATCCAGAGGCTGCCGTCGCCGGCGAGGGCGACGTCGACGACCGACCGGGGTCCGGTGAGGTCGACGGAGTGGCGGCCGACCGCCATCACGACCGGTCCGGGCGGACCGAACGCGCCCTGCCCGACGATCGGGACGATGCCGAGCGCGGCGGTGAGGCCGCGCGGCGAGCTGAGGCCGTCGAGGACGACCGTCGCCCGCGAGCGGGACGGGGCGGGGTGACGGGCCGCGCCGGCGGGCACGTCGACGGCGAGGGTGATCGACAGGAGGGACGCGACGGCGACGAGGAGTCGTCGCCACGCGCGGGGGCGGGCGTGGGTCATCGGGGTACGACTTTCTCTCGGTTGGTCGGACCCGACGGCGACGGATCGGGCAGGATCGGCGCCCGCGCCGAGGTCCGGAGTCATCGGTACTCCCGCGCCGGCCCCGGGTCAACGGGCGATCGCGGCGGCGGGCCGATTTCCCGGCCCGTTACTCGCGGTCGGCGGTGACGCCACCGCCGCGGGTGGCCCATCCCCCCGAGGGTGACCGCGGCACCGCGTTCGGTCGCCGGTCGCCGGCGGCGTAGGCCGGGTCGCGGCGGCGGGTAACAGTTTTCCTCCGACCCCAGGTGTTACCTCAGCGGCGGAGGAGGGGGTCGAGCAGGCGGTGCAGCGCGGCGCGGGCGGCGGTGTCGTCGTCGAGCGGGAGCGTGCTCTGCGGCGCGAGGGCGAGCGAGGTGGCGAGGCGGATCAGCACCTCGGCGAGGTGCCGGGCCTCCTCGCCGTCGGGCCGGACGGCGTCGGGATCGTCGGTGCGCGCCGCCTCCTCGACCGCGGCGGCGACGAGCAGGTCGGTCGCCAGCACGATCAGCGGCCCACCGTCGACGGTGACGAGCCGCAGGAGCTCGGGCTCCTGGCGCACGAGGCGGATGACGAGCGACTCGCGTGCGGCGCGCAGCCCGGCGAGGATGCCGTCGACGACGCGGTCCTCGAGGGTCGGGCGGTCGGCGACCTCGGCGGCGATGGCGGCGAAGGTCCGCTGGAGCTCGCGCCCGAGGGCGGCGTGCACCAGCGCGTCGCGGCCCTCGAAGCGCCGGTAGATCGTGGTGCGGCCGAGACGGCCGGCGGCGGCGATCTCCTCGACGGTGAAGCGCCGGAGGCCACCCTCGGCGAGCACCGCGACCGCGGCGTCGAGGATCGCCTCGGTCACCTCGTCGTGATCGGTGCGCGCCGCGACCGCCTCGGCGAGGGGTTCGAGCCGGATCGTCGGCGGACGGCGCACCCGCGTCAGCCCCGCGCCCGGCGGTGGGCCTCGTCGACGAGCGGCGACGTCGGGAGGAGGGCCCCGAACGCCCGCACCAGCGCCCGACAGGCGGCCAGGTCGGCCGGGTTGGGACGGCCGAGGCCCATCAGGCGGCGCGCGAACGGCGGCAGGCTGGCCAGCGCACCGGTGTGGAGCACCCGCCAGATCGGGCGGGCCGGCGCCGGCAGGAACGGAGGGTCGGCGAGGTAGCGGAGCCCCTCGCTCGCCGCTTCGCCGATGGCGAGGCGGGCCCGGTGCCGGTCGAGGGCGGCGAGCGCCTCGTCCCACGACTCGGGGGGCGACACGACGCCGACCGCCCGACCGACGCGGGCGTTCTCGGCGATGTAGCGGTCGAGGCCGGCCCGGTCGAGGGGCCGGGCGCCGAACCGCTGGTGCGCCGACGCGGTGGCCACGAACTGGGTGGCGTGCACGAAGTCGAGCAGCTCGGGCTCGTTGGCGTCGTAGGGCCGACCGTCGGGGCCGATGCCGGTGACGCTGGCGTGCACCCGCGGCAGCATCGCGGTGTAGCGGGCGGCGGTGTCGCTGTCGCCGAAGCTGACCTGCATCACGTACTCGCCGGTGCGCTGGGTGCGGCCCATGAAGTCCTCACCGAAGGCGCTGTGCTCGATCACGCCGGCGAGGGCGCGGGGGTGGAGGGTCTGGAGGGCGAAGGCGGTGAAACCGCTGACCATCATCGAGGAGTCGGAGTGGACCCGCCAGGTGGCGCTCTCGGGACCGAACCAGCCGGGATCGCCGAGGTTCGGGATCTCGTGGTCGGCCCGGCGCGGCATGCGCTCGCCGCCCATCATCTGGCCCAGCCCACGCAGCAGCACCGGGCCGATGACGGGCGCCGCGGCGCGCGCCCACGCGCCGGCGGCGACGCCCGCGGCCAGCTCGGGCGGGGTGGGGACGTGGGGCACCCAGCCGATCGAGTCGCGCCAGTCGGGTCCGATCGGCGACGGCTCGACCTCGGGGTGCCACTGGTTGGGGCCTGCGCTCGGGACGGATTCGACGACGGCCACGGTGCCCTCCGGAAGTGTGGAACAGAACCTGCACCTTTGTACCGCACCCGGCCCGCCGCCGCCATCCCCCCGACACCCGGTACCGGGTTCCACCTGTCGTCGGACACCGCCGTCACCCGGTACCGGGTTCCACCTGTCGTCCGGTACCGCCGACACCCGGTACCGGGTTCCACCTGTCGGCGCGGGCTGGCGGGCTAGGCGAAGGCGACCAGCTCGTCCTCGTCGGTGAGGACGAACAGGCGGGTGCCGCCGGCCGCGACGTCGCGGACGTCGTCGCCGGCGTCGATGGTCCAGAGCTCCTCGAGGTCGTCGAGCGAGTGGGCGGTGAGGTCCGCCGAGTCCTCGGAGCAGCTGATGAGCGCCCGGGAGGTGAACTCGCCGTCGCACTCTCCCTCGTCGTCGAAGCGCACGACGTCGGAGATCTCGTTGCCGTCGGAGTCGAAGAGCTGGATCTCGTCGCCCTCGTCGGTGGTCGTGAAGAAGCGGGTGTGGCCGAGGGCGATCGCGCTCAGGTCGTCCTCCTCCCAGAGGGGGTCGCCCCCGTCGAGCGGGTACAGGGCGGCGCGCGCGTCGGACCCGCCGTCGTCGTTCGCGAAGAACGAGGTGACCAGCAGGTTCCCGTCGACGACGGCCGCGAGGCTGCCGCCGTCGTCGCCGGGGTCGTCGATCAGCTCGACCGAACCGGTCTCGTCGCCGTCGGGCCCGTACACCGACACCGTGTCGCCGTCGTCGACGATCACCGACGTACCGTCACACCCGCGGGCGCTGCCGGACGCGTCCCAGACCTCGTCGCCGGTGTCGATGTCGTGGGCGACGACCTCCCCGTCCTCGGGCTGCAGGAACACGAGGTCGCCACAGATGATGCCGTCGGAGCCCTCGGCGTCCCAGAGCTCGTCGCCCGTGGCCACGTCGACCGCGGTGGTGGTCCGTTCGGTGTCGTCGTCGGAGAAGTCGAACGTCTGGGTCAGCACGACGTCGGCCTGGCGGATCGCGAACAGGTCGGTGATCTGGTAACCGAACGGCGCGACGAGCGAGCCCTCCACCTCCCAGAGCTCCTCCCCGTCGTCGAAGTCGTACAGGCGGACCTGATCGCTGTCGTCGTCGTCGGGGTCGACCCCCTCCACGATCAGGCCGTGGCCCTCGACGGCGTGGACCGAGTCGTCGGACAGGAAGGTGGCGTCGAAGTCGACCTGCCACAGCTCGGCGCCGTCGTCGCCGTCGTAGGCCGTGATCGTTCCGTCGTCGGACCCCGTCTGGGTGACGAGGTAGACCCGTTCGGCGTCGGCGGTGAGCACGAAGTCGGGGTCGTCGTCGTCGAGCAGGTTGCCGAGGTCGATCCGCCACCGCTCCGACGGCTCGCCCGACGGGCCGGGCGGCACGCCCGGCAGCGCGAGGCCGCCGCCATCGTCGTCGCGGAGCACGACGAAGGCGACCGCCGCGATCGCCAGCGCGGCCACGACGCCGAGGGCGACGAGGCCGATCACCAGGCCGGTGCGCTTCTGCTTCGGCGCCGGGTACCCGCCGGGGCCGGGAGCACCGGGCGGTGCGTAGGCGGGTTGTCCGTACGCGGGCTGCTGCGCGTACCCGGGTGGCGGCCCGTATCCGGGCTGGGCGGGCTGCCCGTACCCCGGCTGCTGGCCGTAGCCCGGCTGGGCGGGCTGGCCGTATCCCGGCTGCTGGCCGTACCCGGGCTGTGCCGGCGCGCCCGGGGGAGGGGGAGGCGCGCCACCGGGCGGTCCGTAGCCGGGCTGGCCGCCGGGCTGGGGCGCTCCGGGCGGCGGTGGGGGATAGCTCATCGGTCGGCCTCGCTCGGGGTCCGGGGGCGGCGCGGGCGGGGGCGCCTGGGTCGCACCCTACGGGAGCCCCGGTCGCGGCTCGTGGCTTCCGGGGCGGGGTCCCCCGACGCTCCCGCCCCGCCGGCGCGCCTCCCGTTCGGTGTGCGCCTGCACCCCGTCGACGACGGGTTTCCGCACACGGAACGGTGACGCGGGCGGGGTAGGACGGGCGGGCCGCGTCAGCCGGTGTGGCTCACGGGGGTGTCGTCGCCGGAGGTCGGTTGGATGACGACGAGCACGAGGTCGAGCGGCTCGTCGTGGCGGTTGGCGTAGGAGTGGTCGCGATCGCCGTCGTAGAGGACGGCCCCGCCGGCGGGCACCTCGTAGGTCGCGTCCTCGACGCCGAGGGTCAGCGTGCCGGCGAGCACCGCCATCATCTCCCGGGTGCCGTCGAGGTGCGGCTCGGACTCGTGGACGACGCCGGGGCCGAGGGTCCACCGCCAGAGCTCGACGTGCTCGACGCGGTCGACGCCGACGAGCAGGTCGCCGAACGAGTCGGCCTCGTCGGTCCACAGGCGGATCACCTCGTCGGGACCGACCACCCGCACCGAGGCGGCGTCGGACAGTTCGACCAGGCGGGCGAGGGTGACCCCGTGGGCGTCGGCGAGCCGGCAGAGCGTGCCGATGCTGGGGTTCGTGCGCGCCTGCTCGATCTGGACGAGCATCCCCTTGCTCACCCCGGACCGGGAGGCGAGGGCGTCGAGGGACCACCCGCGCGCGGTGCGCAGGTCGCGGGCGTTGCGTGCGATGGCGGCAGCGACCTCGTCGGCGTCGGGCACGTCGGCACGCTACCGCCCACCGCCCGCTCCGGTCGCTGTGTTGTACCGCCTGGCACACTCCAGTATCGGAGGGCTATAGTGACCGCTCGGTACAACAAACCGACCGAGCGGCCACCCGGATCGGGGTGCCGACCGCCCGGTCGAGGGGCACGACGGGCCGCTCCGGCCCGGGAGCGAGACGAGAGGAACCGGGATGGCAGTGGTGCTGGCGCTGGGCGCGGCGGTGGTCTACGGGTCGGCCGACTTCCTCGGCGGCGTCGCGTCGCGCCGCCACGCGGCGATGGCGGTGGCCCTCACCGCGCAGGCGGCCGGGCTCGCCGCCCTGGTGCTGCTCCTCCCACTGCTCGGCCCGGCGACGGTCGCACCCCGGGATCTCGTGCTCGGCGCGGTCGGGGGGCTCTTCGGTGGCGTCGGCCTCGTGCTGCTGTTCCGGTGCCTCGCCGCCGGACCGATGAGCGTCGTCGCACCGGTGGCCGCGCTGGCGGCGTCGATCGTGCCGGTCGCCGCCGGTCTGCTGCTCGGCGAGCGGCCCGGACCGCTGGCGCTGGTCGGCATCGTCGCCGCCCTGGTCGCGGTGGCCCTGGTCACCCGGGAGGACGACGCTGCGCCCGCGGTCACCCGGGAGGACGACGC
>JAAYBP010000305.1 GCA_012730075.1 Acidimicrobiales bacterium
CCACCGAACCGGAGCCCCATGGACCTCGACGCCCTCTCCCTCGACGACCGCTGCCTGCTGCTGAGCGGCGCGACCGCGTGGCGCACGCACGGCTTCCCCGACGCCGGGTTCCCGGTGATCAAGGTGTCCGACGGCCCGAACGGGGTGCGGGGCGAGGCGGTGTCCGAGGGGCTCACCGCCGGCGTCGTCGTGCCGGTGGGCATCGCCCTGGGGGCCACTTGGGACCCGGCGCTGGTCGAGCGGATCGGCGACCTGCTCGGTCGCGAGGCGGTCCGCAAGGGCGCCCACGTGCTGCTCGGGCCGACGGTCAACCTGGCCCGCACGCCGATCGGGGGCCGGGTGTTCGAGAGCTACTCGGAGGATCCGGAGCTGAGCGCCCGGCTCGCGGTCGGCTTCGTCCGCGGCGTGCAGGCCCACGACGTCGGCGTGACCGTCAAGCACCTCGTGGCCAACGACACCGAGGTCGAGCGCATGACCGTCGACGCGCGGGTCGCCGAGGACGTGCTGCGCGAGGTCCACCTCCGGCCGTTCGAGGCCGCGGTCCGCGAGGCCGGGGCGTGGGGGATCATGTCGGCCTACAACCGCGTCAACGGTGAGTTCTGCGCCGAGAACCGGTGGCTGCTCACCGAGGTGCTGCGCGACGACTGGGGCTTCGACGGCTTCGTCGTATCCGACTGGGGCGGCGTGCACGACACCGTCGCCGCCGGACGGTCGGGTCTGAACCTGGCGATGCCCGGCCCGGTCACCCCGTTCGGACCGCCGCTGGCGGCCGCGGTCGGGCGCGGCGACGTCGACCGCGAGGAGGTCGACGCCCGCGTCGCCGACATGGCGCGCCTCGCCGAGCGCACCCGCGCCGTCGAGCGGTCCGCCGACCGACCCCAGGAGTCGGTCGACGACCCCGCCGAGCGGGCGCTGTGTCGCGAGGCGGCCGTCGCCGGCATCGTGCTCGCCCGCAACGCGGGCGCCGTCCTCCCCCTCGGGCCGGACGCGACCGTCGCCCTGATCGGCCCCAACGCCGTCCGCACGCGCACGATGGGAGGCGGCTCGTCGACGCTCCGGCCGCTGCCGCAGACGTCCCTCGCCGACGCCCTGGCCGACGCGCTCGGCGACCGCCTCCGCGGCGTGCACCGCGGCACGACGATCGACCGCCACGTGCCGGTCGTCGAGCGCGACGCCCTGCGCCGCCCCGACGGCCGCCCCGGCCTCCTCGTCGAGTTCCGCGACGGGCGCGACCCCGACGGGCCGGTCGTCGCCGAGCTGGTCACCGACGAGACCGCCTTCTCGTGCTTCGGGTCGACGCCGGAGGGCGTGGGCGACGGGCAGTTCTGGATGCGGCTCGTCGGCGAGGTGATCCCGGCGGTCGACGGTCCCCACCGCGTCGGCGCCGTCGTCACCGGCAAGGCCCTCATCACCGTCGGCGACACGGTCGTGGTCGACGACCCGGAGCGCCGCCTCCCCCGCGGCGAGTGGCTGTTCGGGCAGGGCTCCGAGGAGCAGTTCGCGGTGGTCGAGTGCCGCGCCGGCGAGCCCGTCCCCGTCTCGATCGCGGCAAGCGGCATCGCCGGGTACGGCGCGGTGACCGTCGGGATGGCGCCGGTCGAGCCACCGCCGCTGATCGACGACGCGGCCGCCGCCGCGTCCGAGGTCGACGTCGCCGTCGTCGTGGTCGGCACGAGCGACGAGTGGGAGACCGAGGGCATCGACCGCACGACGATCGCCCTGCCGGGCGACCAGGACGAGCTGGTGCGGCGGGTGGCCGCCGCCGCACCCCGCACGGTGGTGGTCGTGAACGCCGGCGGGCCGGTCGCGCTCCCGTGGTTCGACGAGGTCGACGCCGTGCTGCTGGCGTCGTTCGGCGGGCTGGAGACCGGCCCGGCGATCGCCGACGTCCTCA
>JAAYBP010000306.1 GCA_012730075.1 Acidimicrobiales bacterium
GCACCAGGGCGGAGTCGCCAGGACCGAGCAGCACCCACATCAGGTGGCTGAAGCCCTCCTTGGCGCCGATCGTCGTGATCACCTCGGTCTCGGGGTCGAGCGCGACACCGAACCGGCGGATGTAGAGATCGGCGACCGCCTCGCGCAGCTTCGGCAGGCCCCGGCTCGACGAGTAGCGGTGGTTGCGGGAGTTGCGCGCGGCCTCCGCCAGCTTCTCGACCGCGACGTCCGGCGAGGGGAGGTCCGGGTTGCCGAAACCCAGGTCGACGACGTCGACGCCGTCGCGCCGGGCGGCGACCTTGAGCCCGTCGATGATCGTGAACACGTACGGCGGCAGCGACGAGATCCGACGGAACTCCATTGGCCGCACCCTAATGGCGCGAGCATGGCGGCATGCACGAGATCGACGTGGTCGTGGAGATCCCCCGGGGCAGCCGGAACAAGTACGAGATCGACCACGACAGCGGTCGAATCCGGCTCGATCGCCGCCTGTTCTCCGCCACCGTCTACCCGGCCGACTACGGCTTCGTCGACGGCACGCTCGGCGAGGACGGCGACCCGCTCGACGCGCTGATCATCCTGGAGGAGCCGACGTTCCCGGGTTGCGTGGTCGGGTGCCGGCCCGTCGGCGTGTTCTGGATGGAGGACGACGCCGGCCCCGACGCCAAGATCATCTGCGTCATCGACGGCGACCCCCGCTGGGACCACGTCCGCGACATCGCCGACCTGCCGAGCCACCTCACCCAGGAGATCGAGCACTTCTTCACGATCTACAAGGCGCTCGAGCCGGGGAAGTGGACCGACGTGCGGGGCTTCCAGGGCGTCGACGTCGCCCGGGCCGAGATCGAGGCCAGCCGCCGCCGCGCCGAGGGCTGATCAGGCGCAGCCGGCGATGGCGTCGCGGGTGCGGGCCCGGACGCCCGCGCTCGCGCCCAGGTCGGGGTCGGTCATCTCGGCCACCGTCAGCACCGACACCACGGCCCGCCCGCCGCAGGTCGCCCGGTCGGCGGGCGCACCCGAGGCGAGCAGCGAGGTGGTGACCGCGGTCCGCGTCGCCGGGACGGCCAGCAGGTCCGACGTCACCGCACCACCGGCCTCGGCGTCCGCGCCCGGATCGCACGACGTCAGGCGCACCCCGTCCGCGCCCTGGTCGACCTCCGCCTCCGTCGGCGACGTCTCGGCCCACGAGCTCAGCCGCTCGCCGATCGCGTCGGTGGACGCGGCGTCGTCGCCGACCACCGCCAGGCTGACGCAGACGTCGTCGCCGCGACGGAACGCGACGTAGTCGTCGCCGCCCCACCCGTCGGTCGCGGCCAGCGCGTCGGCGGAGCTACCGACCGACGCCAGCATCAGGAACAGCGCCACCGGGCCGAACGACGCGGGCCCGTCGACCAGCTCGGTGCCGTCGGGTGCCTCGACCTCGACGTCGACGACGTCGGCGGCCGGGGTGCCCCGGACGGCGGGGTCGAGCAGCTCCTGCTCGGACGGCGGCGTCGCCAGCAGCTCGTCGATGGCGCCGGTGCCGGCGACCTCCTCGTGGTACGCGACCACCGTCTCGCCGAGGACGTACGGCGCGGTGAAGAGCGCGAGCAGCGCGGGGGGGACCTCGGCGAGGTCGTCCTCGGCCTGGCCCGCCTGCTCGGCGGTCTCCTCGTCGTACCGGCGACGCTCGTCCGCCGTGAGCACCTCGGCCACGTAGCGGTCGGCGACGCGCTCGGCATCGCCCTCGGCGAGGGCCCGCAGCGTGGCGGCGTTCTCGAAGTCGGGGTCCGACAGGCGCGTCAGGTCGAAGCGCTGGTCCTGGAGGACGTGGGTCAACTCGTGGACGAGCGTGACCCGCACCCCCGGCGTCAGCTCCGTGCCCCTCACGGTCACCCGCTTGGTCCCGTGGTCGTAGTAGGCGAGGGTGCCACCGGAGACCAGGTCGTCGCTCGCCGCCGCCAGGTCGACGTCGCCGCTCACCAGCCCGAGCGCCCGCAGCACGGCGAGCGAGTCGGCGAGGTTCTCCTCGACCTCGTCGCCCTCCGCGCCACCCTCATCGCCCTGGCCCGTCGCCCGTGCCTGGTACTCCTCCTCGGAGAGGAAGTCGACCTCGACGGGATGGAGGAACGCGAGGCCCCGGGCGTCGGCCACCCAGTCGGCGAGCGGCGCGACGCGCGAGTCCCAGCGCGTCGGGAAGGCCACCGGCGGCGCGTCGTCGCGGAGCACCCGGACGGCGAGCAGGCCGACCAGGACGGCCACGACCAGCACCGCGGCCAGGCCGAGCAGCAGCGGGCCGCGATCGCGCCGCCGCCGCGATCCGCCGTCGAACGCCCCGGCGGCGGTGGGGGCGACGCCGCCGGATGGACCGGGCGCGACGTCCCCGTAGCCGGATGCCCAGCCGGCGGAGCCGTGCCCGGGCACCGATCGGGCGAACGGCCCCCCCGGGACCCGGACCGGGCCGCCGCTGGACATCGGACCGCCGATGCCCGAACCGGGGATGCCCGAACCGGGGA
>JAAYBP010000307.1 GCA_012730075.1 Acidimicrobiales bacterium
TCGTGGAAGTGGACGTCGTCGGGCGGGGTGCGGTGCAGGGCGCCCTCGGCCTCGGCGAGGCGGGAGAACACGGCGGTGGCCCGGGAGTGGACGCGGGCGGGCAGGTCGGCGGCGTCGAGCAGGGACCGGATGGTCCGCCAGGTGCGGTGGTGGTCGTCGTCGGGGGCGTGGACGTGGACGCGGGTGGCGGCGACCCCGGCCCGCAGGACCGGTTCGGCGTCGATCCGCCAGCCGTCGATTCCGAGACGGGCGACGATCGCCGACACCTCGTCCGGATCGGCCCCGGCGTCGATGAGCGCGCCGAGCGCCATGTCACCGGCGACGCCGGAGAAGCAGTGGAACCAGGCGACGCGGCGGTCAGGCACGGGCGGCGACCGGGGCGAGCAGCCGGACGACGGCGCACGCCGCGCCGAACCCGTTGTCGATGCCGACGGCGACGACGCCCGGGGAGCACGACGCCAGCATGGCGAGCAGCGCCGTCACCCCTTCGAGCGACGCCCCGTACCCGACGCTGGTGGGCACGGCGACGACCGGCGCGCCGGTGAGGCCGCCGACGACGCTGGCGAGGGCGCCCTCCATCCCGGCCACGACGACCACTGCGTCGGCGGTGGCGAGCCGCTCGACCTCGGGGAGCAGGCGGTGGAGCCCGGCGACGCCGACGTCGGCGAGGCGCACCGGCGGGAGCCCGAGGGCGGTGAGGGCCGCCGCGCACTCGTCCGCGACGGGGCGGTCCGCGGTGCCGGCGCTGGCGACGACGACCGTCGCGGACCGGGGCGGCGCCGGCCTCCAGGTGACGAGGTGGTGCCGCCGGCCGGTCGAGGTGCCGCCGGGGTGGGCGGCGAGGACGGCGTCGCGCTGGGCGTCGTCGGCGCGGGTGAGGATCACCGGCCCGTCGCCGCCGTCGAGCAGCTCGCCGACGATGGCGACGCACTCGTCGGCGGTCTTGCCCGGGCCGTAGACCGCCTCGGGGAGGCCGGTGCGGAGCCGCCGGTGGTGGTCGACGCGGGCGAACCCGATGTCGGCGTAGGGCAGGCGGCGGAGCCGGTCGGCCGCCTCGCCGGGCGGGACCGACCCGTCGCCGACCGCGTCGAGGAGGGAGCGGAGCGCGTCCTCGTCCATCCGGCCATCCTCGCACCCGCCCGAACCACACGAGGTGCCAGGAGGCCGAGCCGACAGGCGAGGCCGACCCAGCAAGCACGGCACCGCAAGTTCCGAGCGCAGCGAGGAACCCGTCTAGCGACGACGCTCGCTTTCCGCTATCGCTCCAGGCACCTCGTGTGGTTGGCGGGGCGGCGAGGTGGGGCGGCCACACTGGCGGGGTGGACCCCGTCGACGTCGCCCTCCACCGCCTGCGGGCGGATCTGGCCGAGCGGAAGCGGATCGTCGTCGCGTTCAGCGGCGGGGCCGACTCGTCGTTCCTGGCGTGGGTCGCCGACGACGTGCTCGGACCCGACGCCCGGATCGTCACCGCGGTCTCGCCGTCGCTGGCCGAGCTCGAGCGCGACGACTGCCGGGCCCTGGCCGACGAGTGGGGGCTCCGGTGGGAGGAGGTCCGCACCGACGAGGCCGACGACCCCCGCTACCTCGCCAACGACGGCGACCGCTGCCGCTGGTGCAAGGAGGCCCTGATGGACGCCCTCGCACCGCTGGCGGTCGGCGGGTCGGCTTCGGCGGCGATCGCGCTCGGGGTGAACGTCGACGACCTCGGCGATCACCGCCCCGGCCAGCACGCGGCGGTGGCCCGGGGCGCGGTGCTGCCGCTGGTCGACGCCGGGTTCACCAAGGCGATGGTGCGGGAGGCGTCGCGGCGGCTCGGGCTGCGGACGGCCGACAAGCCGGCGGCGCCGTGCCTCGCCTCCCGGGTGCCGTACGGGACGCCCGTGACCGTCGCCGTGCTGGGCCGGATCGAGCGGGCCGAGCGGGGGCTGCGGGCGATGGGGTTCGACGAGGTGCGGGTGCGCCACTCGGGTGACACCGCGCGGGTCGAGGTTCCGACGCACCGGCTGGCCGACGCGGTGGCGGCCCACGAGGAGCTGGTGCGCACGGTCCGGGGCGCCGGCTACCGGCGGGTGACCCTCGACCTGGAGGGCCTCCGCTCCGGCAACCTCAACGACGACCTCCCCCGCTGAGTCACCGCCGGCCGCCGCCCGACCTCCCGCGGGAGCA
>JAAYBP010000308.1 GCA_012730075.1 Acidimicrobiales bacterium
CCGAGCGGCGCACCGGCCTGACACCGAGCGCGCGGGCGGACCGGCGGCTGGCTCAGCGGGCGGCGATCCGTGCCGCGCTGACGATCGTGCTCACCAACCTCGTCGGCATCGCGGTGGTGTTCGTCTTCGCGGTGTGGGTGCTCCCCGCCGATCCGGTGCCCGAGGGGACGCCCCTGCTCCTGGCCAACGTCCTGCTGGTGGCCGGATGGGCGCCGCTGGCGGTCCTCGTCGGGGTGGCCTGGGGGTGGCGGAGCGTGCGCCTCGCGACCGGTTGGCTGGTCGACGGACGCCCACCCTCCGAGGCCGAGCAGCTCGCCGTACTCCGGGCGCCGATGCGGCTCTTCGGCGTCCAGGTGGCGCTGTGGTTGATCTCGTCGGTCGCCTTCGCGGTCGCCAACGGCCTGATCTCGGCCCGCCTGATCAGCCGGGTGGGGCTGCCGATCCTGCTCGGCGGGCTCACGACCAGCGCCATCGCCTACCTGACGACCGAGCGGCTGTTCCGTCCCCTCGCCGCCCGGGTGCTCGCCGAGGGCGACCTGGTCCGGCCCCGCCTCCCGGGGGTCACGGCCCGGAACCTGCTGACCTGGTCGCTCGGCACCGGTGTCCCGATGCTCGGGTTGGTCGTGGTCGGCATCGTCGGTGTCGCCGAGACCGACACGACCCGCCTGTCGCTGGCGGTCACCATGATCGCCCTCGGCGCCACCGCCCTCGCCGTCGGGCTCTGGACGACGTTCCTCACGTCGCGGGCGGTGGCCGACCCGGTCCGCTCGGTGCGTCGGGGCCTGGCCCGGGTGGCCGACGGCGACCTCGACGTCGAGATCCCCGTGTACGACGGCAGCGAGGTCGGCCTCCTCCAGGACGGGTTCAACAAGACGGTCTCCGGCCTGCGCGAGCGGGAGCAGATCCGGGACCTGTTCGGCCGTCACGTGGGAGCCGACGTGGCCGCCGAGGCGATCTCCCGGCAGCCGGAGCTCGGCGGCGACCAGCGCGACGTCGCCGTCCTCTTCGTCGACGTGGTCGAGTCGACCCGGCTCGCCTCGGAGAACCCGCCGGCGGTGGTGGTCGACCTGCTGAACCGGTTCTTCGGGGTGGTGGTCGACGTGGTCATGGCCCACGGCGGGCTGATCAACAAGTTCCAGGGCGACGCCGCCCTCGGCGTGTTCGGGGCGCCGACCACGCTCGACGACCCGGCCGGGGCCGCCCTCGCCGCGGGGCGTGAGCTGGCGCTCCGGCTCCGGCGGGACCTGCCGCAGGTGCGGTCCGGGGTCGGCGTCGCCTACGGGCCGGTCGTCGCCGGGAACCTCGGCGCCGAGGATCGCTTCGAGTACACGGTCATCGGCGACGCCGTGAACGAGGCCGCCCGCCTCACCGACCTGGCGAAGGGCACCGAGGCGCGGGTCCTGGCCTCGGACCGGGCAACGGCCGCCGCGGGGCCCGCCGAGGCCGCGCGCTGGCGCCCCGACGGCCCCGTCGTCCTCCGCGGCCGCACCACCCCGACCGTCCCCCACTCCCCCGTTACATCTGGGGTCAGACCCCAGATGTAACAACGGGCTTCTGTTACATCTGGGGTCAGACCCCAGATGTAACGCCGATCGGACCGGAGGTCCCGCGGTGCCCCAGACATCCGACGGATCGAGCCTCAGCGGCGCGGCGATCCGTCCGTGCCGGGTCGACGACGACCTCGATGCGCTGTACGACATCTGCCTGCGGACCGGCGCCGCGGGCGAGGACGCCGGCGACCTGGTCGACGACCCACTCCTGTTCGGCCACCTCTTCGCCGCGCCCTACGCCGTGCTCGAGCCCGACCACGCCTTCGTGCTGGACGACGGCACGGGGCGGGTCGTCGGCTACGTCCTCGGTGCCCGCGACGTCGTCCGGTTCGAGCGACGGGCGGAGGTCGAGTGGTGGCCGGCCCTGCGGGAGCGCTATCCGCGGGGATCCGGCGACGGCCTCGACTCGCTGCTGATCGCCCTGCTCCACGACCGGCCCCGCCCCGAGGACGCGGTCGCCGCCCGGTTCCCGTCGGAGCTGCACATCGACCTGCTTCCGGAGGCCCAGGGCCGGGGCTGGGGGCGACGGATGATCGACCACCTGCTCGGGAGCCTGCGCGCCGCCGGCTCCCGGGGCGTCCACCTCGGCACCTCCCCCGCCAACACCCGAGCCATCGCCTTCTACACCCGCCTCGGCTTCGAGCGCCTCCCCGACGACGGCCACTCCGTCCGCTTCGCCCGCGTTACATCCGGGGTCTGACCCCAGATGTAACAACGCGCGGCGTCACTGTCACACCCCCGTCGCAAGATGGTGGGCATGCCACGTGCTCCACGGCGGAGATCCGAATCGGGCATCCACCACGTCATGAACCGCGGCGTCAACCGCCAGCCGGTCTTCTTCGCGGATGCCGACCGCTTCGAGTTCGGACGAGGACTCCGGTGGGTTCACGAGAACCTGGGCGTCGAGGTCCTCGCCTACTGCCTCATGGGCAATCACTTCCACCTGCTGCTGCGGGCGCCCGACGGGGAGCTGTCGGCGGCGATGAAGCACCTCCTCGGCGTGTACACCCAGCGGACCAACCAGCGGGTGGGTCGCGATGGCCCGCTGTTCCGCGGTCGGTTCCGGTCGATCCCCGTGGAAACCGACGCGTACCTCGCGTGGGTCACCCGGTACATCCATCGGAACCCGCTCGATCTGGCGGGTGAGGACTCGATTCGCACCTACCGCTGGTCGAGCTACGGGATCTACGTCGGACTGCGGGCCGCCCCGGACTTCGTCGTGCTGACACCGGTGATGGAGCTGTTCGCCCATGACCTACGGGCGCTCGTCGAGTTCACCGACGGCGGCCCGAGCGAGACCGAGCCCCTCGGTCCGCTGTCGTTCGATGACGTCCGCACCGTGCTGGCCTGTGGGCTCGCTCTGTCCGATGTGGCCGCGACCGGCGACGACCAGCGCACGGCGACCGTCGAGCGCACGATGCTCGACCTCCTCGATGCACGAATCGACGACCCGGGTCTCCGCGCCGCGATCCGCGCCGACGCGGGCGACCGGTCACCGGGCGCGGAACGGGCGGCACGCTCACGAGCCGAGGCTCGACTCCGCGCCGACCCGCAGATCGCCCACCTCCTGGGGTGGCTGTTGACCGAGCTCCGCGTCGCGGCGGGGGCCGCCCGCCACCGGGTTGTTACATCTGGGGTCTGACCCCGGATGTAACGGAGGACCAGCCGGGGTAGCGGACGGTGAGGAGGGTGAGCCCGTGGGGCGGGGCGAGGTCGCCGGCCCGGGAGCGGTCGCGGGCCGCCATGGCGGGACGCACGTCGCCGGGGGTCATCCGCCCGAGGCCGACCGCGACCAGCGTCCCGACGATCGAGCGGACCATCTGGTGGCAGAAGGCCGACGCCTCGATCTCGAAGCGGAGGCGGCCATCGCCGTCGTCGCTCCAGACCGCCTCGGTCACCCGCCGCACCAGGCTGGCCTCCCGGCCGTCGACCGGCGCCGGGCGGCGGCAGAACGTGGCGAAGTCGTGCTCGCCGATGAGGGGATCGCACGCCAGGCGCAGCGTCGACAGGTCGAGCGGCCGCTCGACGTGCCACGCCCAGCCGGCCCAGAACGGGTCGGGTTCGGGCCGGTTCCAGATGCGGTAGCGGTACCGACGGGCGACGGCCGAGAACCGGGCATCGAAGTCGGCGGCGACGACGGCGGCGTCGCGCACCGCCACCTCCGGACCGCACATGCGGTTGACCGCCCGCACCAGGCGGGTCCGCTCCGCCTCGCCCGCGACCAGGTCGGCCGCCACGTCGAACGTGACCACCTGCCCGCGGGCGTGCACGCCCCGGTCGGTGCGCCCGGCGCAGGTCAGGTCGACCCGATGGCGCACGTAGCGCTCGAGCGCGTGGGTCAGCACACCCGCGACGGTCCGCACGCCACGGTTGGCCGCGAAGCCGTGGAAGCCGCTGCCGTCGTAGGCCACGGTCAGCCGCAGCCGGGCCGTCGGACCCGCGACACCCGGGACCGCCGCAGCCCCGGACGGGTCGGCGGAGGCGGTTGGGGAGGTGGCGGGAGGGTCGACCGTCACCGGGGGGACGCTACCGACCCCACCTCCGGCGCCGCTCGCCCCGCCGCGACGGCTCGTCGTCGTCACCGTCACCGTCGTCGCCTTCGTCGGTGGGGTCGACCGGATCCCCGTCGTCGCCCGTGGTCTCGACGATGTCGATCAGGCCGCAGTCGCGAAGCCAGGCCGCGCCCTCCAGCCCGTCGACCTCGCCGCGTGCCGCGAGCAGGTCGTCGAGCGAACGGGTGCCCACCAGGTCCCGCAGCAGGTTCCAGGCGTCTCGCGCCACCGGCCCCTCCGGGGGGTTCGACCCCAGGCGGGCCGTCGCGTCGGGTGCCACCGGCTCGAAGGGCAGGTCGTCCGACCCGTCGACGGCCCGAGCTCGTTCCGACGCACCGCCGGACACCTCGTCCGACGCCTCCCCGGGCGTCGCCTCGGACACATCGTCGGCTCCGATCGCCGCCCGAGCCTCCTCATAGAGCTCGGCGGGGTCCCAGCCCCACGCGCCGGCGAGCGGGTGGTCGGTCAGCGGCTGGTGGAAGTAGTAGCCCTCGGCGTCCTCGTCGAGCTGCTCGATCTGCTCCCGAAGGACGTCGATCACCCGACCGCGCTGGCGGATCTCCTCCGCGACGAGGGCCGCCTGGTACTGCCGGTCGTCGAGGTCCTCGTCGACCTCCGGCGGCATCTCACCGTCGCGCAGGGCCAGGTAGATGCGTCCGTCGTGGACGAGCAGGACGGCCGGCTTTCGAGTGTGAAGCTCGATCGCGCCCGTCACCCGATCACGGCCCGCCTCTACCATCACCCCGTCCAGCGGGTACTGGTCGAGGTCGCCGCGCCGCATCACGGTGCTGTCCTCCGCTGTTCGCTCCCCATGGTCCCTCCCGGGTCGGGTCGACCCTCCCGCCGGGCTCGAAGAACCCGGCGCTGAACTCGTCGGCAGGTCGTCACCGGTCGTGAGGCCTCGGTGACCGAGCGGTCAGCCCTCGGCCGTCGGCGGGCCCGGAATCGGCGACGGGTCGGACGGGGCCGCCGCGGCCCGTCGACCGGTGAACTCGTCCATCGTGCGGTTGACGCCGAGCATCCCGGCGGCGGCGTCGAAGGCCCGCACCGGGAGCATCCGCATGAGCGGCAAGGTGCCGACGATCGGCGGGAGGTGGACTCGTGCCTTCCCCCGCTCGATCGCGTCGACCGTCTTGGCGACGACGTGGTCGGGATCGAGGATCGGCA
>JAAYBP010000309.1 GCA_012730075.1 Acidimicrobiales bacterium
CCCGCCGGGGGCGGGCCCGTTTGGCCCGTCCGGAGCCCGGGTAGTGGCGGGCGACCCCAGCCCCGGCACGTCGAGAGGCTCCATGATCGCTATGACCGGGTCCAGCGATGCCCCCGGCGACACCACGCACGGCCGGCGAACGCTGCCCACTCGCCCCGATCACCTCGTCGTCTGGCTGCGCGGCCACACCCACGACGACGATGACCGGGTCATCGACGACGGCCGCCTCGGTGGCGAGTTCTCGCTGGTCGACTGGGTCGACGAGATCCGCGACGGCTACCCCGACGCGGTGCTCGGTGCGACCTACCCACCGGTGTCGCCCGGAGTGGACGGCGCCGCCCCGCTCGACACCGCCGAGGACTGGCTCGAGCTGATCCGGACCGCGGCCGGCGTCGACGCAGGCGGCGACGAGCGCTCCTTCACCGGTGACACCACCCCGACCTCGCTGCAGGCCCTGCGCCGCTGGGCGGTCCCCCGCGTCGAGCGCCGCGGCTTCCCGCTCCACGACGTCGTGCTGGCCGTCAGCGAGCTCGCGACCAACGTCGAGCGGCACGGCCAGGGCTGGCTGACCGTCGACGTGGTCGACCGCGGCGACGCGCTGGTCCTGGCCGTGACGGACCCCGCCACGGACCAGCTGCCGGCACCCCGCAACGTCGAGCCGCACGAGACGGCCGGACGGGGCCTGCTCGTCGTGGCGTCGGTCGCGACGCGCTGGGGACTCGTCGTCCGCCCCGCCCACAAGACCGTGTGGGCGGCCTTCCCGAGGAGCGCCGGATGAGCGACCCACCGCCCGACGAAGGGAGCAGTGCACACATGTCGAGGCTGGCGACGGCCGTGCCGGAGTACGCTGGATCGGCGCCGCACGGCGCACGACGACCCGGACCCCGAGGAGTGGACGACGTGGACGACGTGTTCGGCATCGAGGTGAACGACGACGTCATCTCGCTGAGCGGGGACCTGGATGCGCACACCGCGCCACGGCTGGACGAGGCGGTCAACGACCTGGTGCGCGCGGGCAAGCAGCGCATCGTGCTCGAGATGTCCGAGGTCGGCTTCGTCGACTCGAGCGGGCTGCGCTCGATGATCCGCGCACGCAACGAGGGCGGTGACCGCGACGTCGTGATCCAGTCGCCGAGCAACGCGACGATGCGCCTGCTGGAGATCACGGGCATGACGGACCACTTCGTCATCGAACCGGCGTCGTGAGCGCCGCCGACGCGGACGGCCACGACGAGGTCGTCCTGCTCGACCTCCCGGCCACCAGCGGCCGCCTGCGACTGGTCCGCCTCGCGGTGGTCGGCCTGGCGACCGAGTACGGCGCGGACGTCGACGACCTCGAGGACGTCCGCATCGCCACGGGCGAGGTGTGCACCCACCTGGTCAGCCGGGCCAAGCCCCCGGCGCGGCTGAAGGTCGAGATCCGCGTGACCCCCGGCCCTGCCGGCGACGCCAGCGTCGTCGTGGCGGTCGACGCCTTCGTGGAGGGCCTCGGCGACCCGGGACCGTTCGACGACCTCTCCGACATCGTGCTCGGCACCACGGCCA
>JAAYBP010000037.1 GCA_012730075.1 Acidimicrobiales bacterium
GCCGCGGGCGGGGGCGACGAGTACCGTCGGCGGGCGTGGACCTGCCGCTGACGCCGCCGGTGACGCCGATGCTGGCGAAGGCGAGCGCGGGCCTCCCCCCGGGTGTCGAGGGCGACCACTGGTTCGAGCCGAAGTGGGACGGGTTCCGGGTGCTGGTGTGGCGCGACGGCGACGAGGTCGAGCTGGCGTCCCGGAACGGCCGCCCCCTGACCCGCTACTTCCCCGAGGTGCTCGATCCGTTGCGGGCCGCCCTGCCCGACCGGGCGGTGGTCGACGGCGAGATCGTCGTGCCCACCGGGGACGGGCTCGACTTCGACCTCCTCGGCCAGCGGATCCACCCCGCGGCCTCCCGGGTCGAGCGGCTCGCCGCCGAGACGCCGGCGGAGGTCGTGGCGTTCGACCTCCTGGCCCTCGGCGACGACGACCTGACCGACGAGCCGCTGCTGGGGCGCCGCGTCCGGCTGCAGGAGGCGCTCGCCACCGGGCCGCAGGTGCACCTCAACCGGGGCACGTTCGACCGGGACCGCGCCCAGGACTGGTTCGTGCGCTTCGAGGGGGCGGGACTCGACGGGGTGATCGCCAAGCCGGTCGGCGGCACGTACCGGCCCGGCGAGCGGGGCTGGTTCAAGGTGAAGCACAGCCGCACCGCCGACGCGGTGGTCGCCGGGTACCGGCTCCACAAGGACGGCGAGGGCGCCGGGTCGCTCCTGCTCGGCCTCTACGACGACGACGGTCACCTCCACCACGTCGGGGTGGCCTCGTCGTTCAAGGCCGCCCTCCGACGCCAACTGCTCGACGACCTGGCGCCGTACGTCCTCGAGGGACCGGCGATCGCCGATCACCCGTGGGGTGCGTGGATGGACCCCGAGGCGCACGTCGGCACCCGGCTGCCCGGCGGGCTGTCGCGCTGGTCCGGGGGCAAGGACCTGTCCTTCACGGCCGTGCGGCCGGAGCGCGTCGCTGAGGTCACCTACGAACGGGTCGACCACGGCCGGTTCCGCCACACCGCCCGCTTCGTGCGCTGGCGACCCGACCGCGACCCCGACTCGTGCCGCTACGACCAGCTCGAGGTCGTGCCGCCGGTCGAGCTGGCCGAGGTGCTGCGGCCCGGGTGAGCCCGATGAGCTCGCGGAGTGACGGGGGATATCGGCCCTGACGAGCGGATTTCACGCTCCGTAGGCCTCAACCAGCACGTAGAGCGGCCGACAGGACCGGGAACGACCGCGACCCCGGACCCGAACTGGCATGAAGTCCCTGCTCCGCCCGGCCGCCGCCGTGTTGATCACGATCACGGCGGCCCTCACCTCGCTCAGCCTCCCGACGCCCGCGGGCGCGGCGTCCGCCCCGACGGTGGACGGCGTCTGCGAGGGCGAGATCCTCGCCCGGCACAACGCGGCCCGCGTGGCCGCCGGCCTGCCCCGGCTCCGCGAGGACCCGTCGATCGACCAGGTCGCCCGCTCGTGGGCCATGAACATCGCCAAGAACGGGCGGCTCGCCCACAACGGCCAGTACGTGTCCCAGCTCGGCCGCGCGGTCCCCGGCTGGACGGCGCTGGGTGAGAACGTCGGCTACGCCCCGTCGGCGGCCCAGATGCACAACACTTTCATGGGGTCCTCGGGCCACCGGGCGAACATCCTCGCCACCCGCTTCCAGCGCATCGCCGTGGGCTGCGTGCGGGACGCCTCCGGGCGGGTCTGGTCGACGGTGAACTTCGTCGGTTCGAACCAGGTGATCGTCGACCGTCAGCCGACGCCGTTCCACTCCGCCGGCGACGCGTCGAGCCGCATGCGCTACTGGCTGCTGGGGGCGAAGCCCGACGCCGGCCGCCTCGACCACGACGCCGGGCGCCTGCTGTCGGGCCAGTGGGACGTGGACGACCTCGCGGTCTACCTGGCGACCTCGTCGCTCCACGAGGGCTCGGTGCCCGGGCTGACCCGCCTCTACTACGCCACGTTCCTCCGGCACCCCGACGCCGACGGCCTCAACTACTGGATCCGCTACCGGCAGGACGTCGGCCTGCATCGGGTGGCGTCGATCTTCGCCGGCTCGTCCGAGTTCGCCAACCGCTACGGCAGCCTCGACAACCGGGCCTTCGTCGACCGGATCTACCGCAACGTGCTGGATCGGGCGCCGGAGTCGGCGGGCCTCGAGTACTGGGTCGGTCAGCTCAACCGGGGGAAGTCCCGCGGGCAGGTCCTGACCGGCTTCAGCGAGTCGGCGGAGTTCAAGACCAAGACGTTCTCCGACGTCACCGTGTCGTGGGCGTTCGTCCAGATGCTCGACCGCGTGCCCACCACCGCCGAGCGGTACCAGTGGACGACCGCGCTGGACTCGGGCACCCCGAGGGAGACGCTGATCCGGTTCCTCGCCGACAGCTACACCTTCGCCAGCCGCGCCGGGTCGCACTCCTACTGACTGTTCCTTCCGGTCCTTCCGGACCGGATGGTGTCCAGGCGGCCGACCGGTCCGACCCCGCTCTGCGATCCGTAGGAACGACCCTCCGTCGGAGCCCCCGTCGGACCGCGCCGCCGAGGCGACCCGGTCGAACGAACGTCGAACCCCGCGGTCCCGGGAGGGCAACGTCCCGTCCGGGACCGCTTCCGCGCGCACCGCGCGCCCAGCGGGACGGATCGACTTCAGAGAGTGGTGGTCCAACAACCGCGCCGCGGCGGGTCGCTGATCGAGGCCCCCGATGGCCGGAGAACCAGGCCAGGCGGCCTAGGTCGTCCGGCCCAGATTTCTGGTGACTAGTTCAGAAACCATCCTTTTGGGCTATGGGCCGACGGTGAGCCGTAGGGCACAGTGTCGTCAGCAGCTGAACCGACGCAACGTACGCACCAGTTCAGCCGGTCACTTGGTTCGGGGGATCCGAGACGTCCGGTCGGTGGTGGAGGTCTCCTCCACCACCGAGCTGCACCAGGGATCGGGGGGATCCCTGCGGGGGGAAGCGGGGGGAGAACCGCGGAGGCGGTGGCGTGGAGCACGGGAGGGTGCTCCTCGCCACCGCCTCTCGCCGCGTCCGGCCACCGTCGCCGCGCCTGCCCGGACCGACGGCGAACCGGCGCGTGAAACCCGCCGCCCAGGGCGGGAAGCCCGCGCCGCTTCGGGGGAGGAAGTCGGGCCGCGGGGTCGCCCGGGAAGGGGGTCAGCGCCGGGTCGCGGCCAGGGCGACGGCCCGCTCGAGCAGGCCGGGTGCGTCGACCTCGTCGGCCAGCTCGACCAGGTCGTCGGCCGGACCCACCCAGCGGAGGTCGTCGACGTTCGCCGGCACCGGGGCGTCGAGCTCGAGCGTGGCGATGCGGCGGAA
>JAAYBP010000310.1 GCA_012730075.1 Acidimicrobiales bacterium
GGCCATGGTGGCGACCGTAATCGTCGCCGTCGTGACCCGGCGCGGCGGTCAGGCGTTGGCTAGGTGGCGGAGGGCGACGCCGGAGTAGAGGGCGATGCCGGCGGCCATGGCGCCCTCGTCGATGACCATTCGGTTGGAGTGGTTCGGCGCCACGTCCTCGGGCTTGATGCCGTCGGGTCGGGTGCCGAGGAACGCCATCGCGCCGGGGACCTGCTCGAGCACGTAGCTCCAGTCCTCGCCGCCCATGATCGGCGTCGGCAGCTCGAACGCGGCCCGCTCCCCGGCGAGGCGCGCCGCCGTGTCGAGGGCGAAGGCGGCCGACGCCGGGTCGTTGACGGTCACCGGGTACCCGGGCGTCGACTCGACCTCGACCCCGACGCCATGGGCGGCGGCCACGCCCTCGACGACCCGGCGGATCTCGCCGACGACCAGTGCCCGGGTCGACGGCGAGACGGTGCGGATCGTGCCGGCGAACGTGGCCGTCTCGGGGATGACGTTGGTGGTCGTGCCACCGTGCATCGACGCGACGGTCACGACGGCGGGATCGAACACGTCGACCCGCCGGGTCACCATCGTCTGGATCGCCGAGATCATCGCGGCGGCCGCCGGGATCGGGTCGCCCGCGTGGTGCGGCATCGACGCGTGGCCGCCCCGACCCTGGACGGTGATCTCGAACTCGTCGGTGGCGGCGAGGATCGCCTCGCCGCGAGACGCGATCAGTCCCGACGGCAGGGTGGGCGACTGGTGGATCGCGAAGCCGAGGCTCACCGGTTCGGCGCCGTCGGCGGCGACGTCGAGCAGCCCCTCGTCGAGCATGACCTTGGCACCGCCGAAGCCCTCCTCACCGGGCTGGAACATGAACACGACCCGGCCGGCGAGCGAGCCGCGCCGTGAGGCGAGGAGCGACGCCGCCCCGGCGAGCATGGCGACGTGGGCGTCGTGGCCGCAGGCGTGCATCGCGCCGTCGACCTCGCTGGCGAAGTCGAGGTCGGTGTCCTCGGGCATCGGCAGCGCGTCCATGTCGCCGCGCAGGAGCACCGTGGGGCCCGGCTCGTCGCCGTCGAGCACCGCGATCACCGAGGACGTGGCGGTGCCGGTGGTCGTCGTGACGGGGAGCCCGTCGAGCGCCTCGAGGACGGTCGCCTGGGTGACGGGAAGGTCGAGCCCCAACTCGGGGTGGCGGTGGATGCGGCGTCGGAGGTCCACCGCGTCGTCGAGGCGGGCGGCCGCCTCCCCGCCGATCCCTTCGAGCAGGTCGGTCGTGTCGGTCATGGGCCGACCGTACGCCGCCGCGCCGACGATCGCGGCGGAATCGCTCCCGCGCCGGCGCCGGTAACACTTGGGGTCGGAGGAAAACTGTTACGCGGGGATGCCGGTCGAACGACAGGTCGAACCCGGTACCGACCGTCGTCAGGCGGGGCGGGCGGCGTACTCGGGGGAGGCGGCGAGGGCGAGCAGGAGGGTGGCCTGGTCGGTGCCGGCCGCGAGGCGATCGACCCAGTACGCCCGACCGGGCAGGTCGGGCGAGCGGTGAAGCAGCCGCGCGTACGCCTGGTCGACCCGGATCCCGGCCGCCTCGGCGGCGTGGAACGTCCGGACGACGAACGCCCGCCGCCCCTGGAAGTACACGAGCATCTCGGCGCTCACCAGCTCCTCCCGCGTCGGTGCCCGCCCGACCAGGTGCACGTAGGTGAAGCCGATGACGCCCCGGCCCGCCGCCCGGGCGGCGAACTCCGCCGACGCCAGGAGCTCCACCACCATCTGATCGTGGCGGCGGTGGGCGAGGAAGCCCGACCAGTACGCGAGGTCGCCGGCCGACGGGGCCCGGCCGAGGTGGGTGGCGAAGGCGTCGGCCACCATGCGGCGCCGGGCCTCCGCCGAGCCCCGCAGGCGGATCAGGAGGTCCGACCGCGTGCCCCCCTCGTCGAGGGCGGCGACCCACCAGGCGAGCCCGGCGGCGTCGGGCTCGCGTCCGAGGAAGTCGCGGTAGACGTTCGTGACCCACGGGACCGCCCAGTCGCCCACGGCCCGCGGCGCCGGGCTCGGCGGACCGTCGCAGTCGGGGTCGTCGGAGTCGATCAGCCCGTCGAGGTCGTCGTCGACCCCGTCGGCGCACTGCGCACCGGCGATCACCAGCACCTCGGCCTCGTCGCTCCTCCGTCCGGTCGCGTCGGTGACGACGAGGCGCACCCGGTACGGGCCGACGCGGTCGGCCGTCAGCACCGGACGCCACCCGTCCCCTCCGGTCAGGGACCACGTGCTGCCCGCCGGGGCCGAGACCAGCTCCCACGACGGGGTGAGGGCGTCGCCGTCGGCGTCGCAGCTGGCCCGCCCGTCGAGCACGACGGAGGTTCCCGGGTCGACCCGCACGTCGGGTCCGGCGTCGGCGGCCGGGGAGGCGGGGGCCGCGGTGGCGAGGAGCCGGGCGGTCGGGTCGGCGTTCAGGGAGACCGACGTCGTGCCCGCGACCGTCGTGGACGCGCCGCACGCACCGTCGACTCCGACCACCGCGGCGCCCGGCTGGGTCACCCGCACGGTCGGCGACGTCGTGTCGGCCACCACGTGCGCACCCCCGACGCCGTCGGCCCGCCAGGCCAGCGTCCCCGCCGCGTCGCTCACGAGCTCGACCCCGTCGGCGGTGGCGACGACGTGCGCGCCGTCGGCCCACACGGCGACGAGGCCACCCCGGACGTCGCGTTCGACCACGAGGAGGTCGCCGTCGGTGACGACCCGGCCGATCGCCAGCAGGCCCGATCCGGAGCCCCGCCGCACCACGCCGATCGTCCCGCCGTCGGGCGACGCGACCTCGACCGCCGCGTGGTCGACGA
>JAAYBP010000311.1 GCA_012730075.1 Acidimicrobiales bacterium
CGACGCGGAGGGCTAGGTCGTGCCGCGGGTCGCCCTGTTCGTGACGTGTGTGGTGGACGCGTTCGCGCCCGACGCCGGCGTGGCCACGGTGAAGCTGCTGCGCGCCGCCGGTCGCACCGTCGAGGTTCCCGACGGCCAGACCTGCTGCGGGCAGCCCGCCGCCAACGCCGGGTTCGCCGCCGACGCGGCCCGGGTCGCGGCCACCACGCTCGAGGCGCTGGACGGCGCCCTGGTCGCCGGGGCGGAGGCGGTCGTCGTGCCCTCGGGGTCGTGCACCACGATGATCCGACGGTTCTGGGCCGACCTGTTCCGCCAGGTCGGCGACTCCGAACGCGCCGAGCGGGCCCTGGCCGTCGCGGCCCACACGTTCGAGCTGACGGAGTGGCTGGCCGGTCCCGCCGCCGGGGCCCTCCCGGCCCTCGTCCACCCACCGGTCGACCCGCGCCGCGAGCCCCGGCCCCCGGACCCGGCCGCCACCGGCGACGGCTCCCGGCGCGACGTCCATGACGGGAGCGGGGACCAGGGCGGCCGAAGCTCCGACCCCGACGGCGGCCGCGGCGGCGAGCCGACGTCGGTCGCGTGGCACCGGGGCTGCCACCTGCACCGGGAGCTGGGCGTCACCGACGCACCGGGCGATCTACTCGCCTCGGTTCCCGGGTGCCGGGTCGTCGACTGGCCCGACGAGGAGCGTTGCTGCGGTTTCGGCGGGTCGTTCAGCGTGAAGCTGCCCGAGGTGGCCGAGGCGATGGCCGACCAGAAGCTGGCCTCGCTCCCGCGTTCCGACGACGGCACCCCGGTCGAGATCGTGTCGACCGACGCGTCCTGCCTGCTCCACCTGCGGGCCCGCGCCGAGGCCACCGGCGTGCCGGTGCGGGTCCGTCACGTCGCCGAGGTCGCCGCCGCCGCGCTGCCCCCTCCCGCCTGATCGCCCGGTCCGGCCCCGATCGGTTCTACGCGCTCACCGGGACACCCACGTCCCCCTCAGCGCGCAGAACCGCCCCACCCCCGGGCGGGACCGGAACCCTCGACCGCGGGCCGACCCGGCGGATGGCAGGCGGAGCCGCGAGGGTGCGGCGGTCGTAGGGTGGCGCGGTGATCCCGCCGCGGCTGGGCGAAGCGTCCCTAAGGGACCGTACGAGGGTCGCCCTGGCCGATCCGGTGCTGCGGCCGCGCACCGCCCGGGCGGTCGACCGGTTCGCGTCGCACCGGGTCGAGTCGCTCGCCCGGCTCGACGACCCGGGGGCCCTGCGCGACGCCGCCCGTCGGGTCCGGGCGTCGGTGCTGTCGGACCTGCCGGCGCTGCTGGAGCGGTTCGCCGACCGGCTGCTCGCCCACGGGGCCCACGTCCACTGGGCGCACGACGCGACCGAGGCCAACGCCGCGGTCACCGGCATCGCCCGCGGCGGTCGGGTCGTGAAGTCGAAGTCGATGGTGAGCGAGGAGATCGGCCTCGGCCCCGCCCTGGAGCACGCCGGGTGCGACGTCGTCGAGACCGACCTCGGCGAGTGGATCGTGCAGCTCGCCGGTGAGCCGCCCAGCCACATCATCGCCCCCGCCCTCCACCACGACCGCGACACGATCGGCGAGCTCTTCGACCGTGAGGCCGACGGCGGCGGCGTCGACCGGGAGCCGACCGCCCTCGCCGCGCTGGCCCGGGAGCGCCTGCGGGAGCGCTTCCTCGCCGCCGACGTGGGCATCACCGGGGCCAACTTCGGGGTCGCCGAGGCGGGGGCGGTGGTGCTGGTGACCAACGAGGGCAACGGCCGCCTGGTGACGTCCCTCCCACCGGTGCACGTCGTCGTCATGGGCATGGAGCGCCTCACCGCCGACTGGCAGCAGGTCGATCTGCTGCTCGGGATGCTGACCCGGGCGGCGACCGGGCAGTCGCTGACGTCGTACGTGTCGGTCACCGGCGGACCCCGAGCGATCGACGACGACGCCGGACCCGCCGAGCTGCACGTCGTGATCGTCGACAACGGGCGCTCGGCGATGCTCGGCACCGAGCTGCACGACATGCTCGCCTGCATCCGCTGCGGGGCGTGCCTCAACGTGTGCCCGGTGTTCCGCCAGATCGGCGGCCACGCGTACGGATCGACCTACCCGGGGCCGATGGGCTCGGTGCTCACGCCGACCCTCGACGCGGCGGTGCCGGGCGCGGGCGAGGTGGCCGATGCGTCGACCCTGTGCGGGGCGTGCAACGAGGTGTGCCCGGTCGGCATCCCGTTGACCGACCTCCTGCTGGTGCAGAGGCGCGCCGCGGCCGTCGATGCGCCGTGGACCAGCCGCGCCGCCTGGCGGGCGTGGTCGGCCGCCTGGTCGAGCCCGGTCCGGTACCGGGCCTCGATCACCGCGGCGACGACGGCCCGCGACGCGTCCGGGCTGGCCGCCCTGGTGCCGCCGGGCGACCGCTGGGCGCCGGGCCGCGCCGTCCCCCGTCCCGCGGCCCGCTCGTTCCGCGCCCGGTGGAAGGCCGGCGAGATCTGACCGTGGCCCCCGACGGCGACCGCGGCGCGGTGCACGGCGAGCGCGGCACCGAGCACGGCGACCGCCTCCGGTTCCTCGCTCCGCTGCGACGGCGGGCGGCGGGAATCGCCCCGGTGGCCGCGCCCGATCCGATACCCGAGGTCGACCCGGTCCCGCCGGGCGAACCACTGCTGGCACGGTTCGTGGCCGCGGCCCGGGCCGCGGGGGCGACCGTCACGACGACGGCGGGCGACGCGGTCCCGGACGGCATCGTCGAGCGCTGGATCCGCGAGCACGACGTCCGCCGGGCGGTGGCCACGGCGGCGCCGGAGGTTCGCCCCGTCGCCGAGGCGTTCGCCGCCGCCGGGGTCGCGGTCGCGCCGCCGTCGATCGAGGCCGCGGCGGCCGCGGACCTGGGGATCACCTCGGCCTCCGCGCTGGTCGCCTCGACCGGGTCGCTGGCTCTGCGCAGCGACGTCGACGGCCGCCTCGCCAGCCTGCTCCCGCCGGTGCACCTGTGCGTCGCGCCCGCGACCCGCCTGGTCCCGACCCCCGGTGCGGTGCTGCGGGCCCTCGGCGCCGACGACGTCCCGCCCGGTCTCGTGCTGATCACCGGGACGAGCCGGACCGGCGACATCGAGCAGATCCTCACCCGCCGCGTGCACGGCCCCGGCACCGTCCTGATCGTCGTCACCGGCGCATGAACCACACGAGGTGCCTGGAGCGTTAGCGGAAGCGGGCGTCGTCGCTAGACGGATTCCTCGCTGCGCTCGGAACTTGCGGTGCCGTGCTTGCTGGGTCGGCCTCGCCTGTCGGCTCGGCCTCCTGGCACCTCGTGTGGTCTTGGCGGGCGGGAGGCCCATCCCCGATCGGCGGTGGGCGACCGGCTGAGATGGGGGGCGGTGCGCTCTGGACCGCTGGACCCTCCCGTGGCCTCCCGCGACGTCCGCCGCCCGCACCGCCCATCCCTCCCCGGCCCACCCCTCCCGGAGCGTCCCGTGCCCGAGCCGTCGACCGCCCGCGCCCGCACCCACGTGCTCGACACGTCGGTCCTGCTCGCCGACCCCACCTGCCTCGGCCGCTTCGCCGAGCACGAGGTCGTCCTGCCGGTCGTCGTGCTCACCGAGCTGGAGGCGAAGCGGCACCACCCGGAGCTGGGCTGGGCGGCCCGCCAGGCGCTGCGGACGCTCGAGCGGCTCCGCCGGGACCACGGATCGCTCACGGAGCCGCTCGCCGTGAACTCCGAGGGCGGCACCCTGCGGGTCGAGCTCAACCACCAGGACACCACGACCCTTCCCGCCGGGCTCGCGTCCGACAACAACGACCACCGGATCCTGGCCGTGGCCCACAACCTCGCGTCCGAGGGGGCCGACGTCGTCGTCGTCACCAAGGACCTGCCGCTGCGCCTCAAGGCGGGGGTGGTGGGCCTCGACGCCGACGAGTACCGCAACGAGCAGGTGCCCGACACGGGGTGGACCGGCTTCGTCGAGGTCGAGGTCGGCACGGATGCGATCGACGAGCTGTTCGAGGGGCGGGTGCTCGACCTCGACGAGTGCCGCGACCTGCCCTGCCACGCCGGAGTCGCCCTCGTGAACGGCTCGCAGTCGGCCCTCGCCCGGGTACATCCCGACAAGCGGCTCCACCTGATCCACCCCGACCGTGCGCTGTTCGACCTCCGTGGCCGCAGCGCCGAGCAGCGCATCGCGGTCGACCTGCTCGCCGATCCGGGCGTCGGCATCGTCAGCCTCGGCGGCCGCGCCGGCACCGGCAAGAGCGTCCTGGCCCTCGCCGCCGGCCTGGAGGCGGTGCTCGAGCAGGGCAGCCAGTCGCGGGTGATCGTCTTCCGCCCGCTGTTCGCGGTCGGTGGGCAGGACCTCGGGTACCTGCCGGGAGACCGCGACGAGAAGATGGGCCCGTGGGGCGCGGCGGTCATCGACGCCCTGCACGCCCTCGCCGGGCGGGAGGTGGTCGAGGAGGTGCTCGCCCGCGACCTCCTGGAGGTGCTGCCCCTGACCCACATCCGGGGCCGGAGCCTCACCGACTCCTTCGTGGTCATCGACGAGGCCCAGAACCTCGAACGTGCCGTCCTCCTGACCGCGCTCAGCCGCCTCGGCGACGGCAGCCGGGTGGTGCTCACCCACGACGTCGGCCAGCGCGACAACCTGCGCGTCGGCCGCCACGACGGCATCACGTCGGTGATCGAGTCGCTCACCGGGCACCCGCTGTTCGCCCACGTGACGCTGGCCCGCGCCGAACGCAGCCCGATCGCGGCGCTGGTCACCCGCGTGCTCGAGGGTGCCGTCGACTGATCGGCGACCGCGCCGACGGCCCCTCGGCACCGCACCGCAACTTGCATCTGTTGCGCAGATGTCCGATATCCCCACAATCTCTTTCAGTGTCGGCGGGATCCGGCCTACCCTCGGACCCAGAGACGACCAGGGGAGATCGGATCCATGAGCGTGCCCCACGCGGATCTTCCGACCACTTCGACCGCGCCCCTCGCGCCCGCCCTCCGAGACCGGTGGATGGATCGCGCGGTGTGCAAGGGCCGTACCGAGCTGTTCTTCGCCCCCCACGCGGAGCGACCGCCGGCCCGGCTCCGCCGTGAGGCCGCCGCCCGCCAGCTCTGCATGAGCTGCCCGGTGCGGATCGTCTGCCGCGACCAGGCCCGCGAGCACCTCGAGCACGGGATGTGGGGCGGTGAGAGCGAGGCCGAGCGGGTCGACGCCGGCTACGTGGTCGCCGCCCCGATCGGCGGCCGGATCGCCCGGGCGGTCTGACCCGGCCCCACGAGGACGGCCACACCCGCGCCGCCGCACCCCCCACCGTCCGTCGACCATCCCCCACCCCGACCGACCGTCGCCTTACCCTGCCTGCTCGATGGCGCGGCGACCGGTCGTCTACGGGCTCGACATCGAGACCGACACGAGCGAGGACGGACTCGACCCCCGCGTCGCCCCCGTGGTCACCGTCGCCCTCTCGCTCCCGGGCCACGACGAGGTCTTCAGCGGCCGTGAGACCACCCTGCTCCACGACCTCGCGGTTCGCCTCCGCGACCTCCCGGCCGGTGTGATCGCCACCTGGAACGGAGCCGCGTTCGACCTGCCGTTCCTCGCCCACCGGGCCGGGCTCCACGAGATGGACCTCGGCCTGCGCCTGCGGCGCGACCCCACGCTCGTCACCCGCGAGCCGCGACCGGGCCTGTCCGGCGCGTACCGAGGCGCCTGGTTCGGCCATCGCCACCTCGACGCCTATCGCATGTACAAGGGCGACGTCGGTCCGGTGCTGCGGGTCTCGTGCTCGCTGAAGTCGATCGCCCGCCTCGTCGGCCTGGCACCGGTCGAGGTCGACCGCACCCGCATCCACGACCTCTCCCGCGAGGCGCTACACGCCTACGCCTCGTCCGACGCCCGCCTGGCCCGGGTGCTCACCGAGCGCCGCATGCCCGGCGCGAACCGCTTCGTCGACCGCCTCGACCTGGTCGATCCCGCGGCCGGCGAGGACGCCATCGCCTGACCGGCGCCGCGAGCCGATCGGCCGCGCCGTAGCGTCCCGGCCATGACGACCGACTGGCGGGCCCGGGTACTCGACGAGATCACCGAGCGGCGCCGCGAGATGGTCGCCGCACTGGGCGACCTCGTCCGCACGCCGAGCATCACCGGATCCGACGCCGAGCACGAGGCGCAGGCGGCGATGGCGGCGGCCCTCGCGGACGACGGGCTGGAGGTCGACCACTGGGCGCTGCCGCTCGACGACCTCCGCGCCGACCCCGACTTCCCCGGCGTCGAGGTCCCACGCGACGAGGCGTGGGGCGTCGTCGGCCGCCTCCCCGGCGCCGGCGACGGGCGGACCCTCCTGCTCGACGGCCACATCGACGTCGTGCCCGAGGGCGACCGCGACGCCTGGACCCACGCCGACCCCTTCGGCGGTGCGGTGACCGCCACCGAGGTCCGGGGACGCGGGGCCTGCGACATGAAGGGCGGGCTCCTCGCGGCCCGGTGGGCGGTGCGCGCCCTCGCGGCGACCGGCGTGCCGCTACGGGGCGACGTGCTGGTCGCGAGCGTCGAGGGGGAGGAGGACGGCGGCCTCGGCACGTTCGGGCTGCTGCGCCGGGGCTGGACCGCCGACTGCTGCGTGGTGCCCGAGCCCACCGGCCTCGGCCTGGTCCCGGCGTGCGCGGGGGCGCTGACGTTCCGGCTGCGCATCCGGGGCCGCTCCGCCCACGCCGCCCGCCGGGCCGAGGGGGTGAGCGTCGTCGACAAGCTGGTCCCGGTGCTCGCCGCCCTGGCCGCGCTCGAGGCCGAGCGCAACCGCGACAGCGATCCGCTGCTCGACCGCTGGGGCCTCGCCTACCCGCTGTCGCTCGGCGTGGTGCGCGCCGGTGACTGGGCGTCGACCGTGCCCGACCTGCTCGTCGCCGAAGGTCGCCTCGGCGTGGCGCTCGACGAGGACGTCGCCGACGCCCGGGCCGCGCTGGAGACGGCGGTGGCCGAGGCGGGCGCGGCCGACGCGTGGCTCCGCGAGCACCCCGTCGAGGTCGAGTGGTGGGGCGGCCAGTTCGCCTCGGGCCGGCTGCCCGCCGACAGCGACCTCGACCGGCGCGTCGGGGTCGCCCACCGGACGGCCGTCGGTACGCCGATGGGATCCTGGGGCGCCCCCTTCGGCAGCGATCTGCGCCTGCTCACCGGGCTCGGCGGCATCCCGACGGTGCACTACGGACCCGGCGACGTGGAACTCGCCCACGCCCCCGACGAGGCGGTCCCGATCGCCGAGGTCGAGGCCACCGCGGCGGTCCTCGCCCTGCTCGCCCTGGACGTCTGCGGCCCGACCTGAGCCGCCACCCGGTCCCGAACCGGGTTCCGGGTCTGAGTGTCACACCCCCCGGGCATGATGGGCCCGAGGTTCGCGGCCGACCTCCGCCCCCGGGGCGTCACCGACCGCCGGAAGCCCCGCTCCCGGAGGTCCGTCGTGCCCCGTCCCCACCGCTCCCGCCCCCGGCGCCACGGCGCCACCGATCCGCTGCGGGCGGCCGACCTCGGTCCGCTCGCCCGGTCGATCGTCGACGATCCGCCCGCCCCGGACGACGAGCTCGCCAACGCCGTCATCCGCGCCGCCCGCGACGGCGACCAGGTCGAGCTGGGCGTCCTGCCCGTCCCCACCCACATCCACCCCGGTCGGGTGCTGCTGGGCCAGGTGGCGCCGCCGGAGTGGCAGGTGGTCGGCGTCAGCGCGCCCGCCGTCATCCACGGGTCCGGAACCGACGAGCCGGGTCAGTTCGTCGCCCTCGCCGACCGGGCCGGCGGCCTGCACTTCGAGATGTCGGGTGTCGCCCTCGGCGGCCTCGCCCCCGACGCCGTCATCGAGGGCACGATCGTCGACGTGCTGCACCGCGTGCTCGGCCTGCCGACGCCCCCGCCCCGTCGTGGACCGCTCCTGGCGTGGTCGCTGTGGGCGGCCGACGAGCCCCACCTGCCGTGCCTGTCCGACCTCCTCCCGCACGCCGACGCCGCCGAGCCCGAGGCCTGGGGGGCGCTGCGCGCCTGGCTCGCCGCGCCGGGCGACCACGACGATCCCGACGCCCGCCAGGCGCACGCCGACCTCGTCGACCTCGTCGACCCGGACGCGGTCGACTGGCACGACGACGGATCCCTCGCCCGATGGGTCGAGTCGCTCACCGGTGCCGCCGTCCTCGACGCCGATTAGGAGGGCGAGCCGCCCAGGCACCAACCGGTCCGGCGCATCCCCGACCGGCCGCGGGGGCGTCGGTAGCCTTCCGGGGATGACCGCGCCGCTGACCCGTCCGCCCGGGTTCGCCTCCGCGACGAGGCGCCCCGGGACCCGTCGCCCGGCCCCCATGCGCCGCGTCCTCGCCGGCGACACCGCCCCGACCATGCCCGCCGGTGCGGCGACCGCCGTCGCCCCCGCGGTCGCCGAGCCCCGGGCCCGGCTCGACGCCGCGCTCCACGACCTCGCCGAGGTCCTCGCCGTCTACCCGTACCGGGCCGGAATGCCGGCGTGCGCCCACTGCGTCGCCGACGACGACGTCCGGATGCTCGGCTCGACGCCGGCGACGATCCCCGACGCGGTGCTCGCCCGGTTCGTCGGCAAGTGCCTCACGACCTGGGGCACCGTCGATGATCTGAAGCGCCTCCTGCCCGAGATCCTCACCCGGGCCTTCGATGGCCGGTCGGTGGTGCCCGAGCCGCTGATCGGCGCCCGCCTCCGCCGCGGCGGTTGGCTCGACTGGCCGGCGGCCGAGACGCCCGCGGTCCACCGCACCCTCCAGGCCGCCTGGCTCACCGTGCTCGCCGCGCCGCCCGGCACCGGCGTACCCGTCGTCAACCGCCTCGGCCTGATCATGAGCGCAGAGCACGACATCGACGCCTACCTCGACATCTGGGAGGACCGCCTCGAGGCCCCCGGCGACCCGACCGCCCGCCTCCACGCCGTGCTCCAGCTCGCCGACCTCCTCGGTCCCTTCGCCGAGGACCGCTGGCGGCGACTCAACCGGGCGTTCCCGCTCGCCCGCCGCGGCGTCGTCGGCCAGCTCGACCGCTGGCTGCGCCAGCCGGCGGTCGTCCAGCGCGTCGCCCACGCCACCGAGGTGCTCCGCGGCACGCCGCAGGGGGCCTCGATGGCCCGCGGCCGCGACGGCCTGGGCCGCCTCCGCAACGCGGGCTGACGCTCCGCCGCGCTCCCGTCGCGCCTCAGACCGGCGCGCGGCGGGACGCCCGCTCACTCCGAGACGTCGGTCTCCCCGGGCCAGAACTCGCGCAGGTGCGCGGCGAACTCAGCCCGTGACCCGCCCTCGCCCTCCAGGGCGCCCAGGAGCGACCGCACCAGCATCCAGTAGAAGGGTGCCGCCGGCGTCGGCACGACCTGGGCCAGGCCGGCCTCCTCGTTGATCTCGGTCGCGACCCGGAAGAAGGCGTAGGCGAGGTACTCGACGACCTCGCCGTCGACCTCGGTCGCCCAGGTGACGTCGCCCGTCGCGCCGCCCAACTCGTCCCATTCGTCGAGGTAGCCCTCGAAGGCGGCCGCCGCGTCGGACGGGACCTCGGCGCCGGGACCCTGGCCGTGCAGGACCGCCCGCCCGAACTCGCTGAAGGCGCCCACGCTCTCGGCGGCAACGGGACCGACCACGACCTGCACGGCCGCGAACACTACGCCCCCCTCGACCGGGGGGCGCGACGGCCTCAGCGCGCGTGCTCCACCACGAAGGCGATCCCGGCCCGCTGCACGTTGCGGTACCACTCGAAGTGCCACTCGGGCGCGGTCGCCTTGAACTCCTCGAGCGCCTCGCGCTCACCCGACACCCGCTCGGAGGTCCAGCAGTACCAGTCGTCGAAGGCGAGGATCATCCCGTGCTTGAGCCGCGGCCGCAGGAACTCGAGCACCGTCACCGCGCTCGTGTACAGGTTGCAGTCGACGTAGGCCAGGGCGATGTCGGCCGGAGCGGCGTCCGGAGCGGCCGGCGCGAGGGTCTCGGAGTAGTAGCCGGGCACGGCGGTGTAGACGTCGCGCGGGATGCCGTGGGCGTCGCAGTCGGCGTGGAACGCCTCGACGCCGCCCTGGCCGAGCGAACGCGACGCCCAGCCCGGGTGTTCGTCGCGGGGGTCGTCGGTCTCGGGGAGCCCCTCGAAGGAGTCGTAGCACCAGTGGTGGCGCGGCGGACCGAACCCGGCCTGCTGGCGGTAGGCGCGGTTCAAGGTGTTGCCGCCCCACGATCCGAACTCGGCGTAGTCACCG
This sequence comes from Acidimicrobiales bacterium, assembly GCA_012730075.1. GTDB lineage: Bacteria > Actinomycetota > Acidimicrobiia > Acidimicrobiales > Iamiaceae > Iamia. Next base: position 10,213 of record JAAYBP010000311.1, read on the forward strand.
GTGATCTGGTTGATCGCGAGGTTGACCCACGCGTCGAAGAAGAACTCGTCGTAGCCGCGGAGCTGACGGGCGATCGCCTTCTCGATCGGGTTGTCGAACGCGTCCAGGTCCATCGTGCCTCCGGGGTCGTGGCGCGGCCGGACGGTACCGCACCACCCGAACCGTCCGATCGCCGACGGTCCGTGACCCGGTCCGCGGGCGATCCGGCCGACGTTCAGCGGGGGTCGACCGGCAGCGGACCGTGCACCTTGCACCGTTCGCGGTGACCGACCGGCGTCACCACGACGGCCAGGCGAAGGCCGCACTCGGGACAGAACCGCGGTGGGTCGTACTCCCACCGGCAACCGCCGCACTCGGCGCTCGGCCGCCCGCAGCCGTCGCAGTGGGCCGGCATCAGATCACCGGACTGAGGGCCCCGATCGGCATCCGCAGGTCGTCGAGCATCTTGAGGTCGTCGGCCGGGCTGCGTCCGAGGTAGGTCAGGTAGTTCCCGATGATCAGCGCGTTGATGCCCGAGGTCATGCCCATGGCCTGTAGGTCTCCGAGGGTGAACTCACGACCTCCGGCGTAGCGGAGGATCACCGAGGGCAGGCCGAGCCGGAACACCGCGATCCACCGGATCGCCTCGAGCGCCTCGACCGCGGGGCGTCCGGCGAACGGGGTGCCGACCATCGGCTTCAGGAAGTTCATCGGCACCTCGGCGGGCCCCACCTCGCGCAGCTCGTCGAGGAGCTCCAGCCGCTGGTCGACCGTCTCGCCCATGCCGAGCAGCACACCGCAGCACAGCTCCATGCCGTTGTCGACGACGAGGCGGCACGTGTCGACCCGCTCGTCGTACTCGTGCGTGGTCACCACCTCGGGGAAGTAGGACCGCGCCGTCTCGAGGTTGTGGTTGTAGCGGTGCACCCCGCCCTCGGCGAGGCGGCGGGCCTGGTCGGGGTCGAGGATCCCGGCCGACACGGCGACGTTGAGCCCGGTGCGATCGCCGATGATCGGCACCAGGTCCAGGATCCGCCGCATGATGCGCTCGTCGGGGCCGCGCACGGCGAGGACGATGCAGAACTCCGACGCCCCGAGCGCGGCGGTCTCCTCCGCGGCGGCTACGACCTCGTCGGTGTCGAGGAAGGGCGTGGCCTTGACCGGAGTGTCGAACGCGGACGACTGGCTGCAGAAGTGGCAGTCCTCGGGGCAGCCACCGGTCTTGGCCGAGAGGATCCCCTCGACCTCGACGGTGTCGCCGCACCACGCGAGGCGCACCTCGTGGGCCAGGGCGGCGAGGGACGGCACCGACGCATCGGGCACGTGGGCGAGATCGGCCAGCTCGTCGGAGGTGAGCGGGCGGCGCTCGTCGAGGAGCGCGACCCCCGCGGCCCGGATCGCGGTGCGGGCCTCCTCGGCCGAGAGGTGCGGGCGCGACCACGCCGTCGCCGCCTGCTTCCGCCCGATGCTCACCGGCTGGATCGTGTCGGTCATGGCGCCGAGGTTACGGCGCGACGAACCGGGGGCCGAAGCTGGCAGCACTCGGCGGCCGAGCGGTCTAGCGTGGCCCGTGAGCGGCCAGAGGGGGCCGCGAGCGGCAGAGGGGCCGCCGAGTGGCCGGGCGTTCGCCCGGGGGGGAGGAATCGATGCCGACCAACTCTCGCGCGCGGGTCGCCATCGCCGTCGCGGCGATGACGATGTTCGTGACGGCATGCCTACCGCGTTTCGGGCCGTGGTCCGGCGACGGTGACGGCCCACTCGTCGCCGTGGTCGGCGACTCGCTCGTCCACGCGGCCCAGTTCGATGGCGGAAACGATCCTGACGACCCGGACCGGTTCCTAGACGACGAACTGGCGGCCGGGGGCTACCGCTCGACGGTGTCGGCGAGGATCGGAGCCGACACGGCGGACCTCGCCCGGCTCGAGGCCCCCGCCGAGCCGGCCGACGTGGTGATCGTCGCGCTCGGCACCAACGACCTGGACCGGGGCGTCACGGTCGAGCGAGCCATCGCCAACATCGTCGACTTCCTCGACCGGCTGGCCCCCCGTTGTGCCGCCGTCGTGACCGTCGTCGTCGACGCCCCGGACTGGGGCCTCGACGTGACCGCCCCTCCCTACAACGCCGCCCTCGCCGACCTGGGTGCGACCCGCGACGACCTCGTGGTGGCCGACTGGGCCACCCGTTCGTCCTCCCACCCCGAGTGGTTCGCCCACGACCAGGTACACCACACCGAGGCCGGCCGGGCGGCCTACCGGCAGCTCGTCCGCGAGACGGCCGACGAGTGCGCGGCCCGCATCGATCCGACCGGCCCCGAACCGGAACCGACCGAGCCCGGAGGGCCGTAGGGGCCGTCCGTCCGGTCCCGGCGGCCGGTCAGCCGCGGACGAGGTCGGCGATCCGACGCATCTGGTCGGGGGCGCCGGCGACCAGCAGGGTCGTGATGCACGTATCGCGCCAGCGCTCCAGGTCGTCGCGGATCTTGGCCTCCGGTCCGACCAGCGCCACGTCCTCGACGAGCGCCAGTGGGACCGACGCGATCGCCTCCTCCTTGCGGCCGCCGAGGAAGAGGTCCTGGATGCGCTCGACGTCCTCCTCGTAGCCCATGCGGCTGAACAGGTCGGCGTGGAAGTTGACCTCCCGGGCGCCCATGCCGCCGATGTAGAAGCCGAGGGACATGCGGATCACGTCGGCGGCCTTCTCGACGTCGTCGTCGATCACGATCTGCACCAGGTTGGCGACCTCGAAGTCGGCGGCGCCCCGCCGGGCGCCGGGCCGGGCCCACCCCTCCTCCAGGCAGCCGCGGTAGTGCGCGTCGAGTCCCGGCGACATGAACATCGGCAGCCAGCCGTCGGCGATCTCGGCGGCGAGGGCGACGTTCTTCGGTCCCTCCGCGCCGAGGTAGATCGGCAGGTCGGCCCGGCGGGGGTGGGTGATCGACTTGAGCGCCTTGCCCAGGCCGGTGGTGCCCTCGCCGGTGCGCGGGAGCTGGTAGTGGCGCCCGTCGATGGACACCGGCTCCTCGCGTGCGAGCACCTGGCGGACGACGTCGACGTACTCGCGCGTGCGCTCCAGGGGGCGGGGGTAGGGCTGGCCGTACCAGCCCTCGACGACCTGCGGACCCGACGCGCCGAGGCCGAGCACGAAGCGGCCCTCGGTGAGGTGATCGAGCGTGAGGGCGGTCATCGCGGTGGCGACCGGCGTACGGGCCGACATCTGGCACACCGCGGTGCCGAGCTGGAGCCGCGACGTCCGCGACCCGTACCAGGCCAGCGGGGTGAAGCAGTCCGACCCGTAGGCCTCGGCGCTCCACACGGAGTCGAACCCGAGGTCCTCGGCCGCCGCGATCTGCTCGGCGATCCCGACCGGCGGCTGGGCGAACCAGTAGCCGAGCACCAGTCCGAGCTTCAGGTCCTGCGCCATGCTCACCTCTCCGGGCCCTTCGGCCCTGACCGGCCCGGGCGGCCGCTCCTATACTGAAACACGTTCTAGTTTCTCGGCCGGAGCCGTCGCCATGAGCCAGCGCTACCCGTTCCCGATCCCCTGCGGCTGGTTCCAGGTGTGCCGGCCCGACGAGGTGGCCGTCGGGACATCGAGGGCGCTCTTCTACTTCGACCGCCACCTGGTGGCCTGGCGCGACGAGGAGGGCGTCCTCCACGTGCAGGACGCCTTCTGCCCCCACCTCGGCGCCCACCTCGGCCACGGCGGCTCGGTCGAGGGCTGCGAGCTCCAGTGCCCGTTCCACGGGTGGCGCTTCGACGCCGAGGGCACCAACGTCGACATCCCGTACTCGACCCGCACCAACAAGCGGGCCCGCCTGCGCACCTTCCCGGTGCACGAGGTCAACGGGAAGTCGATGGTCTGGTACCACCCCGACCCCGACGTCGCCCCCCGCTGGGACATCCCCGCGCTCGACGACCTGACCAGCGGCGAGTTCTTCGGCCCCGTGTACACCGACCACACGGTGCAGGCCCACGCCCAGGAGCTCGGCGAGAACGCGGTCGACTCCGCCCACTTCCGCTACGTCCACAGCGTGGCCGAGGTCCCCGAGATCACGTCGTACGTCACCGAGGGACCGGTCGCCGAGATGAAGTCGATCCAGAAGTTCCCGACTCCCCGCGGGGTCGTCGAGGGACGCATCGAGTCGACCGGCTACGGCCCCGGCTACTCGGTGGTGCGCTTCGCCGGCATCGTCGACACCCTGCTGGTCAGCTCGACCACGCCGATCGACGGGGGCAGCTGCCAGACCCGGTTCGACTTCTACACCCGGTCGCTGGGCGACGCCGAGACCAACTCGAACGTGGCCAAGGCGTTCGTCGCCGAGGTCGACCGGCAGTTCCTCGAGGACATGCCGATCTGGGAGCACAAGGCGCACATCGCCCGCCCCGCCCTCGCCGACACCGACGGCCCGTTCATGGCGTACCGCAAGTGGTACCACCAGTTCTACGACGGCGTCCCCGGGCTCGACGAGACGCCCCCGGTCGGCCACGACGGCGTGTTCCCCCCGCCCTACTGGCCCGACAAGATGGACGAGTCCCCCGCCAAGGCCACCGCCTCCGCCCGCCACGGCGGCACCGCCTGAACCTGGTCACAAACCGGTCCTGGGCTACTGCTGGAGGACGGTGGCGTCGCCGGCGAGGTGGCCGCCGTCGACGACGTACTCGGCGCCGGTGACGTAGCCGGCCTCGTCGGAGCAGAGGAACAGCACGACCGGGGCGATGTCGTCGACGGTGCCGACCCGGCGGATCGGCAGGTTGCGCACGAAGGCGGAGTCGCTCTCGGCCACCTCCCCGCCCATGCGGGTCATCGGGGTGTCGACCATGCCGGGGTGGACGGTGTTGACCCGGATCCGCTTCCGGCCCAGCTCGATCGCGGCCGAGCGGCTCAACCCGCGGATCGCCCACTTGCTCGCCGAGTAGGCGGCCACGAACGGCAGACCCTCCATCCCGGCGTTCGACGAGATGTTGACGATCGCGCCGTTGCCGGTCTGCGCCATCGACGGCACCACGCTCTTGATGCCGAGGAAGGCACCGACGACGTTGATGTCGAGCACCCGGCGGAAGCGCTCGGCGTCGTAGGCCTCCAGCGCGTTGAAGTCGAGGATCCCGGCGTTGTTGACCAGCGTCGTCACCGGTCCCCAGGCGGCCTCGGTGTCGGCGACGACCCGCTGCCACGCCGCCTCGTCGGTGACGTCGAGCGCGGCGGAGCGCGCGGCGTCGCCGATCGACGCGGCGACCGCCTCGGCCTCGTCGGCCAGCACGTCGGCGACCACGACCCGCGCCCCCTCGGACGCGAACAGCCGCGCCTCGGCCTCCCCCTGGCCGCGCGCGGCGCCGGTGATGATGGCGATCTTGCCGTCGAGTCGTCCCACGATCGGGCTCCTCCTCGTGTCGAAGTTCCCGTTCTGGCAACCCTCATCCCCCGTCACGGGGGACCAGGGTTGCCGGAACGGCGGATCTCGGGGCTCAGGGCTTGTCGGAGCCGACGACCCACATGGCGAAGAACTGCGAGCCGCCCCCGTAGGCGTGGCCGACCGCCGTGCGGGCCCCGTCGACCTGGTGCTCGCCGGCCTGGCCCCGCACCTGCATCGCCGCCTCGGCGAAGCGGAGCATCCCCGACGCGCCGATCGGGTTGGTGCACAGCACCCCGCCGGACATGTTGACCGGCAGGTCGCCGTCGAGGGCGGTGACGCCGTCCTCGGTGAGCTTCCAGCCCTCGCCCGGCTCGGCGAAGCCCAGGTTCTCCAGCCACATCGGCTCGAACCAGCTGAACGGCACGTACATCTCGACGCAGTCGACGTCCTTGCGCGGGTCGGTGATGCCCGCCTGCCGGTACACGTCGGCCGCGCACAGGGCACCGCCGAGCGGGATGACCGTGTCTCGCTCGGCCGAGAGGGTCGGCTCCGAGCGCATGGCGGTGCCCTTGATCCACGCCGGGGGGCGACCGTCGGCCGCCGCCGCGTCGGCCACCGCCTCGCTGCCGAGCACTAGGGCGCACGCACCGTCGCTCGACGGGCAGGTCTCCGCGTAGCGGATCGGGTCCCACAGCATCAGCGAGTCCTTGATCGAGTCGAACGTGATGTCGGGCTCGTGGAGGTGGGCGTAGGGGTTCTTCAGCCCGTTCCGACGGTCCTTGAGGGCGACGAGCATCCCGACGTGGTCGGGGGCCTTCGCCCGCCGGATGTAGCTGCGGATGTGCGGGGCGAAGTAGCCGCCGGCGCCCGCGTGGAGCGGCGGGGTGAACGGGATCGGCAGCGACAGCGCCCACATCGCCTCGCTCTCGGACTGCTTCTCGAAGGCGACGGTCAGCACCCGCTCGTGGATGCCGGCCTGGACGAGCTGGCTGGCGACGATCGCGGTCGAGCCGCCGACCGACCCCGCGGTGTGCACCCGGAACATCGGCTTGCCGGTGCAGCCGAGCGCGTCGGCGAGGAACAGCTCCGGCATCATCACGCCCTCGAAGAAGTCGGGCGCCTTGCCGATCACGACCGCGTCGACGTCGGCCCACGTCATGTGGGCGTCCTCCAGGGCGCGGACGGCGGCCTCGCGGACCAGCCCGGCCATCGAGACGTCGCCGCGGGTGGCCTGGTGCTTCGTCTGGCCGACGCCGACGACGGCGACCCGTTCCTTGCCCATCAGCCCTCTCCTTCCAG
>JAAYBP010000312.1 GCA_012730075.1 Acidimicrobiales bacterium
CCCCGCCGCCCACCGCGACCGTGGCGCCCGCCCCGCCGCCGGCCTCGGTCCCTCCGGCCGCGCCGTCGCCGCCGCCCGCGTTCCCCCGCCCGGTCGCGCCCCTCGACGCCACCGCGGTCGGAACCGGGCCGACGTGGGGATCGGCGGCCACCGCGGCGGCGGCCCCGGTGCCGACCCCCGCGGCGGGCACGATCGGCGTCCCGGGCGCCGCCGTCCTCGACGAGCGCGGCAACCTGCCCGGCGGCCTCCTCGGCCTGGTCGCCGCCGTCCTCGTCGTCGCGGGCGTGTTCCTGCCGTGGATGTCGGTCGAGGGTCGCGACGTGTCGGGGTGGAGCGCCAGCGACGACTCGCGGATCCTGCTCGCCGTCGCGGCCGTCGTCACGGTGGTGGCCGCCCTGCTCGTGGGCGGCGCCCGGTCGCTCGTGCTGCGCCTGCTCCTCGCCGTCGCCGGGCTCGTGACGCTCGGCCTCGGTGCGTTCGACGTCGTGGATGTCGGTGCCGTCGACCGGTTCGACACCTCCCTCGGCGTCGGGCTGATCCTCGTCCTCGCCGGCGGGGCCGTCGCCCTCCTCGCCGCCATCCTGACCCGGCACCGCCGGTTCCGGTAGCGCCCGGGCGGGAGCGTCGGGCTAGTCCTGGCCGAGGTGGCGGATCAGGGGCAGCACGCGGAACGCGATCTGCTCGGTCAGGCCGATGTGGGTGGCGGTGCGCTCGATGCCCTGCACCTCGAGGATCGAGTTGATCACCTGCTGGAGGTGGCGGTTGCTGCGGGCCACCACCCGGCAGAGCAGGTCGCCCGGGCCGGTGACCGAGTGCGCCTCGACGACCTCGGGCAGGTCGCGCAGGTGGCTCACCACGTCGTCGAGGCGGCCCTGGGCGATGTCGAGCGTGACGAACGCGGTGACCTCGTAGCCGAGGGCCGGGAGGTCGACGTCGGGCGTGAAGCCGGTGACGATGCCGCGGGCCTGCAACTTGTCGAGGCGAGCCTGTACGGTTCCGCGGGCGACGCCGAGTTGGCGCGCCAGCTCCATCACCCCCGCCCGAGGCGAGTCGGCCAGCGCGTTGAGTAGACGCGAGTCCAGACGGTCGATGGACATGGGCACATCGTACACCGATTCGGCGGTCTGCCTAGTCGATGTGTACTGAGCCCGCGTGATCGATTGACGCACTTGATGGCCTGAGGTCCAATCGGGCCGTCACATCGTCGGATCGGGAGCGACCCCGTCATGGCCACGAGCCCGCCCGCCCCTGCGATCGCGCCACCGCGCCTGCGGGGCCTCGACCACCTCGAATGGTGGGTCGGCAACGCCCGCACGTTCGCCGGCTTCCTCGCCGCCGCCTTCGGCTTCGAGCCGGTCGCCTACGCCGGCCCCGAGACCGGACGCCGCGACCGGGTGTCGTACCTCGTGCGCCAGGGTGACGTCTCGCTCCTGGTGTCGGGCGCGCTCGATCCGGATTCGCCGATCGCCGACCACGTCCGCCGCCACGGCGACGGCGTCCGCGACGTCGCCTTCCTCGTCGACGACGTCGACCTGGCCCACGCCGCCGCCGTCGCCCGTGGCGGTCGCAGCCTGCGCGATCCCGCCGACGACACCGACGAGCACGGCACGATCCGCCACGCGGCGGTCGCCACCTACGGCGACACGGTGCACACGCTCCTCGACCGCAGCCGCTACGACGGTCCGTTCGCCCCCTGGTTCGCGCCGACCGACCTCCACGCCGCGCCCGGCGCCTCCGTCGGCCTCACCGGGATCGACCACGTCGTCGGCAACGTCGACCAGGGCACGCTCGGCCGCTGGGTCTCGTTCTACGAGGACGTGTTCGGGTTCGAGCAGATGGTCCACTTCGACGACGACCAGATCTCCACCGAGTACTCCGCCCTGATGTCGACGGTCGTGTGGAACGGCGGGCGGGTCGTCATGCCGATCAACGAACCCGCCGACGGCCGCCGCAAGAGCCAGATCGAGGAGTACCTCGACTTCTATCGCAGCCCCGGCGTGCAGCACATCGCCCTCTCGACGAACGACATCGTCGCCACCGTCCGGGCCCTCCACGAGCGCGGCGTGCGCTGCATGGACGTGCCCGCCGACTACTACCCGGCCGCCCGGGAGCGCATGGCGGGCATCGACCTGCCGTGGGACGACCTCGAGGCGCTCGGCATCCTCGTCGACCGCGACCGCCACGGCCACCTCCTCCAGATCTTCACCGAGACCGTCACCGACCGGCCGACCGTGTTCTTCGAGATCATCCAGCGCGAGGGGGCGCGCGGGTTCGGCGAGGGCAACTTCAAGGCCCTGTTCGAGGCGATCGAGCGGGCCCAGGCCCGGCGGGGCAACCTCTGACCATGGACATCGGACTGCCGCAGTGGGAGCGGGGGGTCCACAGCCGCCAGGCGCACGTCGCCCTGCCCGAGGGCACCGTCGAGGAGGAGCACGGGCGCGACGGCTTCTACGGCCCCGCCTCCCACCTGTACCGCCGCCACGCCCCCACCGCGTGGACCTCGGTGGAAGGGCCCGCCCGCCACCGCGCCTACGCCACCCACGACGTCGGACCGACCGGGCCGTGGCCCACCTGGCTCCTCGTCAACGCCGAGGTCGCCGTCGGGGTGCAGCGGGTCGACCGGGCCGGTGACTTCCTCCGCGACGCCGACGGCGACCTGTGCTACTTCGTGCACGAGGGCGCCGGCACCCTGCGCACCGAGTACGGGCCGCTCGGCTACCACGTCGGCGACTACCTCGTGCTGCCGCGCGGCACGACGTTCCGGTTCGAGCCGACGGTACCGACCCACCTCCTGGCGATCGAGGCGACCGGCTCGCGGTTCCGGCTGCCCGAGCGGGGCCTGCTCGGCCGCCACGCGCTGTTCGACCCGTCGGTGGTCGAGGTCCCCGACGCCGAGGCGGTCGACGAGATCGGCGAGTTCACCGTCCTCGTCAAGCGGGCCGGGGTCGACACGCGGGTCACCTACCCGTTCCACCCCTGCGACGTAGTCGGGTGGAAGGGCGACGTCGCCCCGCTGCGGTTGCCGGTCGACGCCATCCGGCCCGTCGTCTCGCCCCGGTTCCACCTACCGCCATCGGTGCACTCGACGTGGGTCGCCGACGGGTTCGTCGTGTGCACGTTCGCCCCCCGCCCGATGGAGTCCGACCCCGAGGCCCTGCGATTGCCGTTCTTCCACCGCAACGTCGACTACGACGAGGTGATCTTCTACCACCGGGGCCGGTTCTTCTCGCGGGCCGGCATCGGCGCCGGCAACGTCACGTTCCACCCCACCGGGCTCCACCACGGGCCCCAGCCCGCCGCCCGGCAGCGCGACGCCGAGGCGGCCGCGGCGGTGGCGGCCGACGGCAGCGAGCGGGTCGCCGACGAGGTGGCGGTGATGGTCGACGCCCGGCGGCCCCTCACCCCCACCGCGGCCGCCGCCGAGGTCGAGATCGCGGGCTACGTCGACTCGTGGATCGAGACCGAACCGGCCGCCGCCCCGTCCGGCCCGTGAGGCTCGTGCCGTGAGGTTCGCCCGGGCCGAGCACGACGGGCGGGTCGTCGCGGCGGTGGTCGACGGCGACGATCTGGTGCCCTTCGCGATCGAGGGCGAGAGCGGCGTCGGTCCCGGCGGGGCGCAGGCCGCGCTGATCGAGACGGCGGTCCGCCGCGAGGCGCCGGCACCGGTGGCCGATCCGATCCCGCGGGCGGAAGCGCGCCTGCTCGCGCCGGTCGGCGATCCGCCATCGGTGCGCGACTTCTACGCCTTCGAGGCCCACGTGGCGACGGCCCGGGGGGCCCGGGGGCTCGACGTCGACCCGGACTGGTACGAGCTGCCGGTCTTCTACTTCTCGAACCCGGCGTCGATCGTCGGGCCAGGCGACGCGGTCTCGGTGCCCCCCGGCTGCCGGGCGATGGACTACGAGCTGGAGGTCGCCGCCGTGGTCGGGCGGGAGGTCGTCGGCGAGGGCGGGCTGGGCACCGGCTGGATCGACGCGGTCGCCGGGTTCTGCGTGATGAACGACTGGTCGGCCCGCGACCTCCAGATCCGGGAGATGGCCCACCAGCTCGGACCGGCCAAGGGGAAGGACTTCGCCACGTCGCTCGGTCCATGGCTCGTCACGCCCGACGAACTCCGCGATGTAGGTTCCGGCCGCCCCCGCGCCGCGATGGTCGCCCGGGTGAACGGTCAGGAGCGCAGCCGGGGCGAGCTGTCCGACATCCACCACGGCTGGGACGCGATCCTCGGCCACGCCGCCCGCGGCACCCGCCTGCGCCCCGGGGACGTGATCGGGTCGGGGACGGTCGGCACCGGGTGCATCCTCGAGCTGTCGATCACCCACGGCCCCGACGCCGAGCCGTGGCTCGCTCCCGGCGACGAGGTCGAGCTCGAGGTCGAGGGCCTCGGCGTCCTCGCCAACCCGGTCAGGGAGCGGTGAGGCGGGCGAGCAGCTCGGAGCGGATGCCGGGGCGGGAGCCGAACACGAGCAGGAACATCGCCTCGCGGGCCAGGCGCTGGGCGTGGTCGTCGAGGGCGACCGACCGGCTGCCGGTGTGCGCCACCAGGGCGGAGGCGGCCTGCACGGCGAAGGCCGAGGCGGCGGCGCGGGCCGCGGCCATGCCCTCGTCGCCCGCCGAATCGAGCTCGGCCCGTCGGGCGTCGAGCACCGCGTCCAGTGGTCCCGGCCCCATCAGCGCGCAGCACCGCCGGGCCACCCCGAGGGCGAGCGAGCCGTTCAGCCGCAACCGGGCCCCCAGGCTCCCCTCCGGGTCGTAGGGCGCGACGCCGAGCACCCGTTCCTCGGGCACCACCACGCCGGCGAGGTCGACGCGCACGGTCGCGCTGGCGTCGACCGCGGCGAGCCGTCGCCGGGTCGCGGCGACGCCGTCGCCCTCGACCGCGTCGATCGCCACGTTCACGATCGTCTCGTCCGGTCCACGGGCGGCGACGTGGAGGGTGTCGATGCGACCCCAGCCCGACACCCACGGGGCGAAGCCGTCCAGCACCCAGCCGTCGGGGTGCGGCGCGGCGGTGAGCACCGGCGGGCCGGGGAGGAGGCCTCCGAAGGCGATGCCGCCCCGTCGCCGCCCGGCGCAGGCGTCGGCGAGCCAGGCGTCGCTCAGCGGGCCCGGTGCCAGGAGGCTGCCCAGCAGCCCGAAGTGCTGCACCCACACGAGCGTCGTCGTCAGGCAGCCCGAGGCCAGCACCTCGACGATCGTCGGCAGCTCCTCGGCGACGCCGAGGCCGCCGACGTCGGGCGAGGCGAAGACACCGAAGAGCCCGGCGGCCGCCAGGGCGTCGAGGTTGGCCGCCGGCAGCACGTCGGACACGTCGGTGTCGAGGGCGGCCGGTAGGAGGACGTCGTCGGCTAGGACGGTGGCCGTCGCCACCACGTCACGGGGGGTCATGGACCGACATCGTCGGTCACCCCGACCCTCCGACGCCACCACCGCGATCCGACGTTGCCGAACGCCGGTTGACCGACGGCGTCGTGGGACAGACTGCACGTCGTGGCGGCGGACGACCATCTGCGGGACGTGTTGGGCGAGATCGTGGCGGAGCACCGGTCGAGCACGGCGGGGCACCTGAGCGTCCGCCACGCCGGCCGTTCGGTCGACGTCGCCGTCGGGACGACCTCGGACGGCGTCGCCGCCGCAGTCGACGACCTGTTCCCGACCTACTGCGCGACGAAGCCGCTCCTGCCCCTTCTGCTCGCCGCATCCGCCCCCCACCTGCTCGACGCCGGCGTCGACGTGCTCGCCGCGCCGGTGACCGACGGCGGCGCGCCGGGCG
>JAAYBP010000038.1 GCA_012730075.1 Acidimicrobiales bacterium
CCCGACGGGACTCGCCGACGGACGCGGGGCGGCGGGGACGGCCGGGCTTGCCGGGCCGAGGGAGGTGCTGATCCCGGCCGGCGGGGAGGATGCGGCGGACCTCCGGCGCCTCGTGCCCGATGCCCCGGCCGGGGCCCGCGTGCCTCTCCAGCGGGAGGCCTCCACGTGGGTGAACGACCGGCTCGCCGACCTCGTCCCCGGCGGACGCCTCCTCGTCCTCGACTACGGGGTGGCCACCACGGCGGAGCTCGGCGTCCGTCCCGAGTCGGAGTGGCTCCGGACCTACTCGGGCCAGGACCGCTCCGGCCCACCGCTCGACTTGCCCGGGTCGCGCGACATCACCGCCGAGGTCTGCCTCGACCAGCTTGCCGCGCTCGCCGGGCCGCCGACGTCCGACGAGTCCCAGGCCGACTGGCTGCGGCGGTGGGGGATCGACGAGCTGGTCGCCGAGGGCCGCGCGTCGTGGGAGGCCGGCGGCCCGCCGCTCGACGTCACCACCCTGCGCCTACGCAGCCGGATCGCCGAGGCCGAGGTGCTCCTCGACCCCGCCGGCCTCGGCACCTTCCGGGTCTGGGAGTGGCGCCGCCGCTGATCGCCACCCCCGCCACGACCGCGGCCTCGGTTCTCGGTCCGTCAGCGGACAGGGATGACCGTTCACGGACCAAGAACCGGAACGGGGCGGTCGGAGGCACGGGGACCGCGACCCCTCGCCTCGGCGGTGGCGGTGATCGTGGAGGGTGCCCGCCAACCGTGGACGCTTGCACCCCGTCGACGACGGGTTTCCGCACGCGGAACGGATCCGGCGCGGTGGTCAGAGGTCGGCGGGCGGTGCCATTCGGGCGGCGCGCCGCTTCGACGCGGCGAGGCGGGCCTGCCGGGCCTCCTCGGCGATCCGCTTCTTGGACGCCGCGAAGCTGCAGATCGGGCAGGCCGCCAGGTCGTGGCGCTGGGCCGGGCAGTACTCGCGGCCGAAGTAGATGATCTGGAGGTGGCGGTCGTTCCACGTCTCGCGGGGGAACACCGCCTTCAGGTCGCGCTCGACCACGTCCACCGTCGTCGCCTTCGACAGCCCCCATCGCCCCGCCAGCCGGTGGATGTGGGTGTCGACCGGGAAGGCGGGCACGCCGAACGCCTGGGCCATCACGACGCTCGCCGTCTTGTGCCCGACGCCGGCGAGCGATTCCAGGAACTCGAACGAGGGGATCAGCTCCCCGCCCGCCTCGACGATCTGGTGGGCGGCGATCGACAGGTTCCGCGCCTTGGTGGGCGCCAGGCCGACCTCCTTGATCAGGGCGTGGATCCGCTCGACCGGCAGGCTCGCCATGGCCTCGGGGGTCGGGGCCTCGTCGAACAGCGCCGGGGTGACCTCGTTGACCTTCTTGTCGGTGGTCTGGGCCGACAGCGCCACCGCGACCAGCAGCGTGTAGGGATCCCGGTGGTCGAGTGGGATCGGCGGGTCGGGATAGAGCTCGTCGAGCACCTGTCCGATCCGGTCGGCCTTGTCCTGGCGGCGCATCCGCTCGACCGTACCGCCGTCACCGGTCCATCCGTTCTACGCGCGTGGGCGGCCACGGGTGTCCGCCTGCGCGCG
>JAAYBP010000313.1 GCA_012730075.1 Acidimicrobiales bacterium
CCCAGCGCACGTGGCGGGGGGCCTTGAAGTTGGCCATCGTCTCGCGGGCCCACGCCACCATGTCGTCGGGCGACGGTGGCTCGGTGCCGGTGGCGGGGACGAGGAACGCGAAGCCGACCTCGCCGAGACGGGCGTCGGGCACGCCGATCACCGCCGCCTGGGCGACGGCCGGGTGCTCCGACAGCATCGACTCGATCTCGGCCGGATAGGCGTTGAACCCGCCGCAGATGAACATGTCCTTCGTGCGGTCGGTGATGTCGAGGTCGCCCCGCCCGGTCAGGGTCCCGACGTCGCCGGTGTGCAGCCAGCCGTCGGCGTCGATCGCCTCGGCGGTCCGCTGCGGGTCCTCGAAGTAGCCGGGCATGACGTTGAAGCCGCGCACCAGCACCTCGCCCGGTTCCCCCGGGGGCCGGTCGGCGCCGTCGTCGTCGACCACCCGCACCTCGACGCCCGGGATCGCCCGGCCCGAGCTGGTCGAGATGGTGACCGGATCGTCGTCGGGCCGGCACATCGACACGATGCCGGACGCCTCGCTCAGGCCGTAGGCGGTCAGCACCGAGTCGAACCCGAGGTCGCGCCGCATCCGCTCGATCAGGCTGACCGGGACCGGGGCGGCGCCGGTGACCGCTATCCGCAGGCTGCTCGAGTCGAGGCGGTCGCGGCCGGGGTGGTTGAGGATCGACTGGTAGAGCGCCGGCGGACCGGGGAAGACGCTGATGCGCTCGGCCGCGATCGTCGCCATCACCGCGTCGACGTCGAACACCGGCAGCGGCACCATCGTCGCCCCGGTGAGGATGCAGGCGACGATCCCCGCGCGGTACCCGAAGCTGTGGAAGAAGGGGTTGACGATCAGGTAGCGGTCGGCCTCGCTGAGCCCGGCGAGGTCGGCCCACGTGCGGTACCCGCGCAGCACCTGGCCGTGGGTGGTGAGGACGCCCTTCGGGTGTCCGGTCGTGCCGGACGTGAAGATGATGTCGTTGACCGTGTCGGGCGTCAGGGCCCCGAGGCGGGTGTCGACCTCGCCGGGGTCGACGTCGGCCCCGGAGGCCATGAAGGCGTCCCACGTCACCGCCCCCTGCGGTGCCGGGTCGCGCAGCACGATCGTGCGCTCGAGGTGGGGCAGGTCGTGCCCGGCCAGCATCGAGAGGTAGCCGTTGCCGAGGAAGCCGTCGACGGTGACGAGCACGCGGGCCCGGCTGCGGTCGAGGATCCACGCCGCCTCGGTCCCCTTGTAGCGGGTGTTGAGGGGCACGACGACGCCGCCGGCCGCCTGGAGGCCGATCGCCGCCACGACCCACTCGCGGCAGTTGGGTGCCCAGATGCCCACCCGGTCGCCGGGTTCCAGCCCGGCGGCGACGAACGCCCGGGCGGCGGCGTCGACCCGACCCGCCAGCTCCCGCCAGGTGAGCCGGACATCGCCGTCGACGATCGCCTCGTGGTCGCCGAGGCGCGCCGCGGTGGCGGCGAGGGCGGCGGGCACGCTCGCGACGGCACCGGGCCCGGCGTCGATCTCGTCCGGCGGGGTCACGGCGCGCCCTTCCACGCGGCGAGGACGTCGTCGACGGTCGTGATCGTCGCCAGCAGGGCGAGCGTGCGGTCGATGACCGCGGCGGCGTAGTCGGCCGGCAGCCCGGCCACCGCGTCGCGGGGTACGACGACCTGATAGCCGCGGTTCACCGCGTCCATCACCAGGTTCGTGACCGCCACGTTCACCGACACGCCGGTCGCCACGATCGTGGTGACCCCCAGGTTGCGCAGCACGGGATCGAGGTCGGTGCCGGTCATCGGCGAGAGGCCGTGGAGCCGGGTCAGCACCAGGTCGGACGGCTCGGGGCCGAGCTCGGGCACCACCGAGGCCTCCGGGCTGCCCGGTAGGAGGGCGACCGGGCTCTTGCGGACACCGGCGAACAGCCGGGCGTTGTCGTTCGAGCCGCGCCCGTCGGCGCGGCGGGCGGCGGTGCAGTGCACCACCGCGACCCCGGCGGCCCGGGCCCCGGCGCACAGGCGGGCCACGGCGGGGATCATCGGCGCGGCCGCCGCGGCCAGCTCGGGCAGGGCCGAACGAGCACCCACCACCCCGGCCTGGACCTCGGACGTGACGACCGCGGTACGACTCGGGTCGACGACTTCGGAGAGGTCGGGGGCCACGACCGGCGACAATATCTGACGACTCGTCAGGGATCGCCCCCGCCGCCGATGGCAGAATGCCGACCCAACCGGGAGGCGACCACCATCGACCACGACGCACCCGCAGACGAGGGGACCGGGGCGTCGGTCGAACACCTGCGCCGCCCCGAAGCGCGCAGGCGACTCGCGCTCGGCCTGGTCGCGATCGTCGCCGCGATCCCGCCCCTGCGGATGGCGACGGCGGTCCGCGGCGCGAGCCGCACCCAGTACAACGACTACTGGCCGATGCTCGACTCGATGCTGGGCGCCGACGGCGGCCTTCGTTGGCGGGGGCTGCTCGAGGCCCGCAACCAGCATCCGGTCGTCCTGCCCAAGGCCATCTACTGGATCAACGTGCTCGCGACCGACGGCGACAACCGCTCACTGGGCATCGTCGTGATCGCGATCGTGGCGCTGACGGTCGGCCTGGTGGCGCTCCTCGCCCGATCGACCCCCGGGATCGGACGGGCCCGGCGGGCCGCACTCGTGCTCGGCGCATCGTTCCTGCTGTTCGCGCCGAACGGGGCCTGGAACTTCGTCAAGGCCATGAGCGGGACGGCCTGGCTGACCGCCAACCTGCTCACGGTCGCGGCGGTGCTCGCCGACCACCACCGACGCCGCGGGCTGGCCGCCGGGCTGGCGGTGCTCGCCTCGATCTCCTACGGCACCGGCCTGGCGGCCTGGCCGGCGCTGGCCGTCGCCGCGGTCGTCCGCCACGGGCGCCACGCCCCGCGCCGGGCGTGGCCGATCGTCGTGGCCGGGGTCGTCACCCTCGGCTGGTACGCGGCGTGGTACCGGTCATCGACGTTCCCCCGCGGCCCTAGCGGGGGTCGCCTAGCCGTCGTCGAGCGGACCCTGGCGGGCATCGGCTCCCTACCCGGCGACGGGCGCGCCGCCGTCCCGCTCGGGATCGTGGCCCTCGGACTGGCCGCGGCGGCGCTCGCCGTGGGGCTACGCCGGGGGCAGGCCGCCGCGTGCGCTCCGTGGGTCGCCATCCTCGCCTACGGGACCGCCGCGATGGCCCTGGTGGCGACGAGTCGCGCCGAGTCGTTCCAGGCCCGCTACACCTCGATCTCGGCGCTGACGTGGCTCGGCGTGACCGGACTGGTGCTGGTCGCCGTGCCGAGACCGCGCCGCTGGGCCGCGCTGGTGCCGGCCCCCCTGGTGGTGGCGGCGACGCTGGCCACCACCTACGGCCCACCGAGCCTCGACGCCGACACCCGCCGCCACGATCTGCTCGCGGTGGCGATGCAGATCGGGGTCGCCGACGGCAACCGTGTCGGCGGCGGCCTCCACCCGTTCCCGGTGATGACCGACCGGCTGCGGGCACGGGGCCACTAGCCCTTCGGCGGCGACTTCCCGATGGCCTGTGACGCGATCGGCCACCGGGTCTCGGTGACCGAGGTGCTACCCGCCCGGGCGGACGGCGGCGCCGGGACCCCCGAGCCGTCGCGGGCCGCACCCGGATCGGTGCTCGTGGGCGGGTGGCTCGCGAGCGGTGGTCGACCCGTCGACTGCGTCGTCGTGGTCGACCGGGCCGGGGTGGTCGTCGGCGCGGGGCCGGCCAACCCCGCGCGCCGGGAGGGGCTGTACCACTTCCAGGTCCTGACCCTCGAGGGAGACGACCTCCGGGTGGCGGTGCGCTTCGGGGGAACCGACGCCTTCGCCGTGATCCCGCCGATCGGGGGCTGATGCCGGCGGCGGCCGATCTGACGACCCGTCAGGCTAGGATCTGACGGTCCGTCAGATTCTGGACCGGAGTCGCGAGGAGCCCGCCGTGGCCGAACTGCCCAAGATCATCAGCGTCGACGACCACGTGGTGGAGCCGGCCCACGTCTGGGAGACCTGGCTCCCCGAGCGGTTCCGGGCCGACGGCCCCCGCGTCGAGCGTCGTGGCGTCGGCGGCATGAAGCACATCGGTGGCGGCACCTACGAGCAGGAGTTCACCGACGACGGCCGCCCCGCCGACTGCTGGGTGTTCGGCGACCTCGTCTACATCCACAAGCGCCACGTCGCCGCGGTCGGCTACAGCCGCGACGAGATGACGA
>JAAYBP010000039.1 GCA_012730075.1 Acidimicrobiales bacterium
AGAACAGCCAGCGGAGCAGCCAGTCGATGCCCTGCACGAGGCGCCAGCCGAGGTAGACCACGACCGCGGCGACCAGCACGTAGAAGTGCCAAGGGGCCCGGGACGGTCCGTCGCCCTCCGGCTCGTCGTCGGGTGAGGCGATGAAGCGACCGCACTGCGGGCAGGTGCCGTCGGGCAACAGGGCGTCGGGATTGACGGTTCTCTCGCACCCTTCGCACCACGGCACGGCGCAACCCTGCCGCACCGCCCACCCCGGTAGCCATCCGGCCGCGGCCCGTACCTGACGGACCGTCAGGTTTGCCCTACGCTCGCCGGACCACCCGACCAGGAGCGCAGCCGAACCATGGCCGACCCGATCGTCCACGACACCCTCTTCATCGGCGGTGAGCTCGTCGCCCCCGCCGGCACCGGGGTGATCGAGATCACCAACCCCTCGACCGAGGAGCCCTACGGCCGGGTCCCCGAGGCGACCACCGCCGACGTCGACGCCGCCGTCGCGGCGGCCCGTGAGGCGTTCGACCACGGACCCTGGCCGACGATGAGCCCCAAGGAGCGCGGCGACGTGCTCGCGGCCGTCTCCGCCGCCGTCACCGCCGACATGCAGGGCATCGCCGAGCTGATCTCCGGCGAGATGGGCTCGCCGCTCGGCTTCAGCCTGATGGGCCAGGTGTTCGCGGCGACGATGATCGCCGACCAGTACGTGGGGCTGGCGTCGACGCACCCCTTCACCGACGTGCGGCCCGGGATGATGGGTCCGTCGGAGGTGCGGAAGGTTCCGGTCGGGGTCGCGGCGGCGGTCATCCCCTGGAACGTCCCCCTCTTCGCCGCCATGATCAAGCTCGCCCCGGCACTGGTGGCGGGGTGCACCGTGGTGCTGAAGCCCGCTCCCGAGACGCCGCTGTCGGCGTACGTCCTCGCCCAGCTCCTCGTCGACGCGGGGCTGCCGCCGGGGGTCGTCAACGTCGTGCCCGCCGGTCGCGAGGTCGGCGAGCACCTCGTCACCCACCCCGGCGTCGACAAGGTCTCCTTCACCGGCTCGACGGCGGTCGGCCGTCGCATCGGCGCCCTGTGCGGCGAGCTCCTGCGGCCGGTCACCCTCGAGCTCGGCGGAAAGTCGGCGGCGATCCTGATGCCCGACGCCGACGTCGCCACCGCGGTGGCCGGCATCGTCCCGAACGGGATCATGAACAACGGCCAGGCGTGCGTCGCCCAGACCCGCATCCTCGCCCCGCGCGACCGCTACGCCGAGGCGGTCGAAGCCGTCACCGAGGCGGTCGGTGCACTGAAGGTGGGCGACGCACTCGATCCCGAGACCGAGGTCGGGCCGCTCGTCGCCGAGCGCCAGCGCACCCGCGTCGAGGAGTACATCGCGTCGGGCCGCGAGCAGGGCGCCCGGGTCACCACCGGCGGCGGTCGGCCGGCCGGGCTCGACCGGGGCTGGTTCGTCGAGCCCACCGTGTTCGCCGACGCCGACAACTCGATGCGCATCGCCCGCGAGGAGATCTTCGGCCCGGTGCTGACGTTGATCCCCTACGACGGCGTCGACGACGCGGTGGCGATCGCCAACGACTCCGACTACGGCCTGTCCGGTTCGGTGTGGGGCGCGGACCACGACGCCGCGGCCGACGTCGGCCGTCGCGTCCGCACCGGAACCATGAACATCAACACCTTCATGATGGACATGTGCTCGCCCTTCGGTGGCTTCAAGGCGTCGGGCATCGGGCGCGAGCTCGGGCCGGAGGGCCTCGAGGCGTACCTCGAGACCCAGACCATCGCCCACCTGGCCCAGGGCTGAGGGTCGGGGAGCGCCGGTGGCCCTGCCGAGCCCCCGGGACCCGGAGGCGACGCGCCGCACCCTGACCGACTGGTTCGCCGGTCGGTTCGACGCACCGGTCGAGGTGTCGGAGCCGACCGGCCCGCCCGCGACCGGCTTCAGCAACGAGACGATCATCGTCGAGGTGGCGGTCGACGGTGGCGAGCCCGAGGGCCTCGTCGTGCGCGTGCAGCCCACGGCCCACACCGTGTTCCCCGACGACCGGTGGGACGTCCAGCGTCGGTTGCTCGATTCGCTCGGCGGTCCCGGACCGGGCCTGCGGATCCCCCGCCTGCGCGGCCACGAGGACGATCCGGCGGTGCTGGGCGCGCCGTTCATGGTGATGGACCGCATCGACGGCGAGGCTCCCGCCGACAACCCGCCCTACAGCATGGAGGGGTGGCTGCACGGAGGCGGGCCGGACCTCCAGCGGGCGGTGTGGGAGGGCGGGCTCGACGCCATGGCCGCGATCCACCGGGTCGACTGGCGGGCCGCCGGGCTCACCGACCTCGACCCGTGCCCCGAGGGCGGCAGCCGCCTGGAGAGCCGCCTCGACGAGTGGCAGGAGATGCTCCGGTGGGCGGCCCCCGACGAGCACCACGCGGTGCCCGAGGCGGGCCTGTTGTGGCTACGCGAGAACCGACCGCCGGACGTCGACGAGCCCGCCCTCTGCTGGGGCGACAGCCGCCTCGGCAACCAGCTCTTCTCCGACCGCGCCGACGCCGCGACCGTCGACGTCGGCGCGGTCGTCGACTGGGAGATGGTGCACGTCGGCGACCCGATCCAGGACCTCGGCTGGTTCACCTGGATGGACCACACCTTCTCCGGAGGGCTGGGCGTCCCGCGCCTGCCGGGCTTCCCCGAGACGACCGAGACCGTCGCCCGGTGGGAGGGCGCGACGGGCCGGGACGCCACCCACCACCGGTGGGCCGAGATCCTCGCCGGCGTCGGGTTCACGATCGTGCTCGTCCGCCTCGACGCCCTCCTCCAGGACCTCGAGCTGTTCCCGCGGGACTCCGACTTCGCCCGCGACAACCTCGGCCACAACGCCCTCGCGGCCGCCCTCGCCGACCTCGACGTCCACCCCGCGGACCTGCGCTGACGGAGGCACCGTGACCCTCTCGCCCCTCGACGAGCTGCCGATCCACCAGGCGCCGATCTCGATGCGCCACGTCGCGACCAGCGACCGCAACTTCTACGACCGCTCGTACTTCAACGTCCACGACGGCACCGGCGACGTCTTCGGCGTGTTCGGGATGGGGCAGTACCCCAACCTCGGCGTGCAGGACGCCTTCCTCCTCGTCGCCGACCACGAGGCCCACCGTGTGCTGCGGGCGTCGCGGGCGCTCGGGCCCGACCGGGCCGACACGACCTGCGGGCCGCTGCGGATCGAGGTCGTCGAGCCGCTCCGGGTCATCCGGGTCGTCGCCGAGCCGCACGGCGACGCGCCGAGCTGCGACCTCACGTGGACCGGCGCCATCCCCGCCCACGAGGAGCCCGGCCAGCGCATGCGGCTGAACGAGCGCACGACGTTCGACTCGATGCGCTTCGCCCAGACCGGACGCTGGGAGGGGTGGATCACCGTCGACGGCGAGCGGCGCGAGGTCACCCCGGACCGCTGGTGGGGGAGCCGGGACCGCTCCTGGGGGATCCGGCCCGTCGGCGAGCCCGAGCCGCCCGGCATCGGCGCCGCCCACCCGCTCGAGGGCTTCTTCTGGATCTACTCGCCGATGCAGTTCGAGGACTTCTCGATCCTGTGCATCCGCCAGGACCACCCCGACGGACGCCCGGTGCTGCGCCAGGCGGTGCGGGTCTGGCCCGACGGCCGTACCGACGACCTCGGTCCCGGCTCGGTCGAGCTCCGCTTCCGCGACGGCACGCGGGAGCTGACCGGCGCGACCTGGACCCTCCGCGAGACCGATGGGTCCGACCTCGTCGTGGAGGCCGAGGTGCTGCTGCCCGTGTGGCTCGGGAAGGGCACCGGCTACGGCTTCGACGACGACTGGCGCCACGGCATGTGGCAGGGCGAGCTGGAGGTGCAGGAGGTCCGCTACGACCTCACCGACCCGGCGGTGCAGGCGTCGATGTTCGGGATCCAGGAGAGCGTCAGCCGCTTCACGTGCGGCGACCACGTCGGCCACGGCCTGCTGGAGTGGCTCTTCCTCGGCCGCCACGACCCCTCCGGCTGGACCGGCTGGTAACAGTTGGGGTCGGAGGAAAACTGTTACCGCGGTCAGGGCGGCGTGGGTGACCGGGCCCCGGTGACGGTCAGTCGCCGGTGAGCAGGACCGTCGCGGAGTGGGCGTGGACGTGGTTGCGGTCGCCGATCGGACCCAGCTCGCCCGCGCAGGCCAGGCCGGCGACGGCGGGGCCGACGAGGTCGGTCACCAGCTCGGCGTCGTGGTCGGGCACGCCGAAGAACGGGTAGCCGCGGCCGTTGCAGGCGAAGACGAGCGCGCCGCGGTCGCCGGGCCCGTCGACCCGCGCGGACAGCTCGGCGCCGAGGACGTCGGCCGCGGCTCGAGGGTCGCGCACCTGGAACTGCACGGTCGTGCCCACCTCGACGCGGGGTCCCAGCGCGATCGCCCGCCGGTCCGCGTCGAGGCCGACGATCGAGCGGACCAGGAAGTCCCCGGCGGCGAACGTCGAGCGCGTCTCGTCGACGACGATCCCGACCTGCGGACCCTGCTCGAACCGACTCCGGTCGTCGTCGTCCTCGAGGCCCCGGCCGACCGCGTACATCTGATCGAGCGCGGGCCTTCCGGCGAGCTCGACGAGGACGTTCCCGTCGGCGGCGGTGACGATCATCGGCTCGCCGACCGGCCGGCATCCCTGGGCGACGAACGTCCGCGGCGACGCCGACTCGGGGAGGAGCACCCCGACCGCTCCGTCGGAGTGCACCTCGTCGTCGAGCAGCAGCCGGGTCGACCCGGGACCGCCGGGCGCCGCGGGCAGGCCGCCGACGACGGTCAGGTGCGGCAGGTCGTCCGCCATCGTCGTCAGCAGCCCCTCGGCGGGGAGCGTGAACGGGTCGCCGAGCAGCAGGAGCGTGCGGTCGACGTCGCGGCCGACGGCGGGGACCCCGGAGACCTGGACCCCGCCGTCGACCGGCCGGGCCGCGATGCGCACCGGGTGAACCCGCCCGACGCGGGCGGCCCACAGGGACACGGCTGGACCGTGCTCCGCCTCGCGGCGCGGTCCGATCACGGTCGTCGACACCGCGCCGAGCAGGTGGGTCGGCCGGAGCGTGGCGCGCACCACGGCGGCGATCTCGTCGACCGCGCCGGCGAAGGCGGGCGCCACGAACAACGCGGCGAGGTCGGGGCCGTCGCCCAACCGGTCGAGCACGCTCCCGACGACCTCGCCGACCGCCTCGGCGGCGACCGGGTGCTCGGAGAGGGCGGCGGCGAACGTCACACCGGCGGCAGCAGGGTGAGCGGTACGACCGTCACCGGACCCTGATCGAGACGGCAGTGCGCCTCGACCGTGCCGTAGTCGGCGAACTCGAGCTGGGCCCGGACCAGGCGGTAGTTGAACTTGCCCGGCTCGACCTGGAGCGGCTGGACGTTGCGGGCGACCTGCTCGTCGTCGCGGCGGTACACGACCTCGAGGGCGCCGTTGCCGTTCTCGTCGGGTCGGCAGCGCACGAGGACGAGCAGGTGCGGCTCGACCGTGACCGGCACCGGCGCGGGTGCGGCCAGCGAGAAGTGCACCCCGGTCAGGTCGATGCGGGTCGATGGTCCGGGGACCTGGCGCATCTCCATCTCGTCGATGAACACGGCGGCGACGATGTCCATGGGGGCACCGTAGCGACCGCCCCGTCTCGGCCCGACGGGCGACCGGCGAGCTGCCGCTCAGATCCTCACGGTCAGCCGTGGATCTGGACGCCCGCGACCCAGGTGGCGGTGCAACGCAGGGACACGGGGTCGAGGGCGGCGACGTCGGCCCGGCGTCCGACCGCCAGGGCGCCGCGGTCGCTCAGCCCGAGCAGGCGGGCCGGGGTGGTCGACGCCGCCGCCACCGCCCGCTCCAGCGACACCCCCACCTGCGTGACCACGAGGGCGACCGCCGCGTCCATCGTCAGGGCGCTACCGGCGAGGGTGCCGTCGGCCAGCACCGGTGCGCCGTCGGCACCGAGCGACACGCCTGGGGCCGACCGCCAGGCCACCGAGTCGGTCACCAGCACCAGGCGGCCGTCGGGCTTGCAACGGAAGGCGACGTCGAGGGCGACGGGGTGGACGTGCACCCCGTCGGCGATCAGGGAGATCGTGGCCCGGTCGTCGGTGAGGGCGACGCCGACCATCCCGGGCCGCCGGTGGTGCAGGCCCGACATGGCGTTGTACGCGTGGGTGATCAACGTGGCGCCGGCGTCGACGGCCGCGGTGGCGGTGACGTGGTCGGCGTCGGAGTGGCCGATCGCCACGACGATGCCCCGCCGCCGGAGCGCGGCGATCGCGGCCGGCGCGCCCGGGACGTCCGCGCCCAGGGTGGCGAGCCGGACCACCGGCGGTAGGTCGTCGATCCACGGGGGGTCCGGTGCGGCGACGAGGTCGGGCCGGTGCGCGCCCGTGCGCCCCCCGAGCCACGGGCCCTCGAGGTGGGCCCCGACGATCGCCGGCCGGGGCCCTCCACGCGTCGCCGCGGCCGCGATCGCGGCCAGGCGCGACGGGTAGGCGTCGCGCGGTGCGGTGATCAGCGTGGGCAGCCACGACGTGGTGCCCTGGGCCGCGAGGGCGGCGTCGAGGCGCTCCCACCCGGCGGCGTCGGCCCGGGCGACGTCGACGTCGTCGATCCCGTTCACCTGCAGGTCGACCCAGCCGGGGACCAGCACCCGGTCGGGGACGGCGCCGGTGGTCGGCACGACCGAGGTGATCCGCCCGTCGTCGATCTCGACCAGCCCGGGGGAGAGGACGCCCGTCGGCGTGACGACGCGGGAGGCCGCCAGCACGGTTCGCTCGCTCACCGCGCCACCGTAGATCCCCAAATTTCAACCCTGGTCCCCCGTATGGGTGGATCAGGGTTGAAATTTCGGGGATGGGGGGCCGGTACCCTCTCGGCCGTGGCCGCCGACACGACCGGTTCGACGCGCGAGGCGATCCTCGTCGAGGCACGCAGGTGCTTCGCCGAGCGGGGCTTCGACGGCACGTCCCTCAACGACATCGCCGCGGGGGTCGGCATCCGCCGGCCGAGCATCCTGCACCACTTCCCGTCGAAGGAGGCGATCTACGCCGAGGTGTTCCTCGGGGTGCTCAGCCAGTGGTCCGCCCGCGTCGAGGAGGCGGTCGAGGAGCCCCAGCGCGACGGGTGGAACAAGGTCGACCACGTGATCACCGCGGGCTTCCGCTTCTTCCAGGAGAACCCCGACTTCGTGCGGATCGCCCGGCGCGAGGCACTCGAGGGCGGCCAGCACCTCCCGATCGACCTCGGGAAGGTCCTGCGCCCCCACTTCGAGCGGGCGGTCGGCTACTTCCAGCGGGAGATGGACGCCGGTCACTTCCGCCAGCACGATGCCGAGCACCTGATCCTCTCCGGGTACGGCGCCCTGATGTCGTACTTCAGCGACGGGCCGTTCCTGACCGGGCTGCTCGGGCGTGACCCCTTCACGCCGGAGGAGCTGGAGGCCCGGCTCGAACACCTCCGTGCCCTGTTCCGGGACGCCCTGCTCCCCGGCCGCACGCCCGATCCCGCCGAGGAGACCGCCCCGTGACCAGCCCGACCCGCCGCACCCTGTCGGAGGCCGAGTCCAAGCGTCGCCTGGCGGCCCACGGCGTCGCCTTCCTCGACGAGCACGAGGCCGCCGACGTCGACGAGGCGGTCGCCGCCGCGACGAAGATCGACGGCCCGGTCGTCGTGAAGCTCTGCGGCGACCGCATCGCCCACAAGACCGAGCGGGGCCTGGTGCGCCTCGGCCTCGACGGCGACGACGCGGTGGCGACGGCGGCCACCGGACTGCTGGCGGCGGCGACGCCCGACGACGGCGACGTGTCGCTGCTGGTGGCGCCGATGGTGAAGGGCACGCGCGAGCTCATCGCCGGCGTGGCGACCGACCCGCAGTTCGGACCGACCGTGCTGCTCGGCGTGGGCGGCGTGCTGGCGGAGGCGGTCGGCGACGCGGTGGTACGCCTCGCCCCGCTCACCCGGGTCGACGCCGAGGACATGATCGACGGGCTCGCCACCCAGGCCCTGCTGGGCGAGTTCCGGGGCGAGCCCGCGGTCGACCGTGGCGCGCTGGTGGCGGTGCTGCTCGGCCTGTCCGACGCGGTCGCCGCCGACCCGACGATCACCGCGATCGACCTGAACCCGCTGATCGTCGTCGACGGACGCCCGGTCGCGGTCGACGCCCTGGTCGAGGTCGTCGACGTCGAGGCGGAGGCCGCCACGGCCGCGACCGCCCCCGCGCCCACGGTGCGGCCTCGGCCGACGGTCGAGGCGATGCGCGCCCTGTTCGACCCCGAGGGGGTCGTGGTCGCCGGCGCGTCGACCCACCCCGGGAAGTTCGGCTTCGTCAGCCTCCACAACATCCTCGCCGCCGGCTACGAGGGCCGGGTGGCGGCGACCAACCGCGACGGCGCGTCCGTGCTCGGCATCGACACCGTCCCCGACCTGTCCGACCTGCCCGACGGCGTCGCCGACCTGGTGTTCGTGTGCACCCCGGCGTCGGCGAACCCCGACCTCCTTCGCGCGGCGGCGGCCAAGGGCGTACGGGCGGCGTTCCTCACCTCGGCCGGCTACGGCGAGGCCGGCCCCGAGGGCGAGGCCGCCCAGGCCGAGCTGGTCGCCCTGTGCGACGAGCTGGGGATCCTGCTCGCGGGGCCGAACGGCCAGGGCGTGGTGTCGACCCCGTCGAAGCTGTGCGCCCAGATCGTCGCCCCGTACCCACCGGCGGGGCGCATCGCCATCGCCAGCCAGTCGGGGAACTTCGTCTCCAGCTTCATGAACCTCGCCGTCGCGACCGGGGTCGGCGTCAGCCGGGCCGTCAGCGCGGGCAACGCCGCCGCGGTGACGGTCGCCGACTACCTCGACCACTTCGCGTCCGATCCCGAGACCAGCGTCGGCCTCGCCTACGTCGAGGGCGTCGCCGACGGCCGCGCCTTCGTCGAACGCCTGCGTCCGGTCGCCGCGGCCCAGCCGCTCGTGCTCCTGAAGGGCGGCGCCACCGCCGGGGGACAGCGGGCCGCGGCCAGCCACACCGGCTCGATGGCCACCGACGACAAGGTGTTCGACGGGGCGTGCCGCCAGCTCGGCATCACCCGGGCGGCGTCGGTCGAGGACGCGTTCGAGGCGGCCGCGACCTTCGCCACCCAGCCGTTGCCGCGCGGCCCCCGGACCGTCGTGATGACCACCGCCGGCGGCTGGGGCGTCGTCTGCGCCGACGCCATCTCACGTTCGGATCTGGTGCTCGCCCCGCTGCCCGACGACCTGCGCGCCGCGATCGACGAGCACCTGCCGCCCAGGTGGAGCCGCAACAACCCCGTCGACCTCGCCGGCGGCGAGACCCGCGACACGATCCCGACGGTGCTGGAGCTGATCGCCCGCCACGACGACGTCGACGCCGTCATCTACCTCGGCCTCGGGATCCAGGCGAACCAGGCCCGGCTGATGCGCGACGGCGGGTTCCACCCCGACCACGGCCTCGACCGCATCGTCGACTACCACGAGCGCCAGGACGCCCGCTTCGCCCGGGCGGCGGCCGAGGTGAGCGACGCGACCGGCAAGCCGATCCTGTGTGCCACCGAGCTGGCCGTCGCCGACCCCGCCAACCCCGGCCCGGCGACGGTCCGGGAGACCGGGCGGCTGTGCTACCCGTCGGCCGACCGGGCGGTGCGGGCCCTCGAGCACCTCTGGCACCGGGCCCGCCACCTCGGGCGCACCGGGGGCTGACCGACCGTGCCCGGCGCGGGGAGGACGCCGATGTTCCCCCTCGGCACGGTGCTCCTGCCGGGGACGCCGCTCGCCCTGCACGTCTTCGAGCCCCGCTACCGGGAGATGGTGCGGACCTGCCTCGACGGTGACCGGTCGTTCGGCGTGGTGATGATCGAGCGGGGGAGCGAGGTCGGCGGGGGCGACGTGCGTTCCGACGTCGGCACCCGGGCGCACCTGGTCGAGGTGGCGGCGACGCCCGACGGCCGGTACCGGCTGCTCGCGGTCGGCGGCGAGCGGCTCCGGGTGCTCCGCTGGCTCGACGACGACCCCCACCCGTGGGCGGAGGTCGAGGCGTGGCCCGACCCTCCTGTCGCCGACGCGGACGCCCACCGGGGCGCGCTCGATGAGGTCACCGCGCGGCTCGACCGGGTGCGGGCCCTCCAGGTCGACCTCGGCGAGCCCCCCGCTCCGGTGCCCGCCACGACGGACGGCGGCCTCACCCCCGAGGCCGCCACCCACCGTCTCGCCGCCTGCCTGCCGGTCGGCCCGTTCGACCGCCAGCGCCTCCTCGCCTCACCCGACGGTGCGTCCCGCCTCGCCCTGGCGGTCCGACTGCTCGACGACCTGACCGCCGAGCTGGAGGCCCGCGCCGACCTGGCCTGACCGGGATCGCACGCGGCGCGGGCCGCGGCGGCCATGCTTGCGTCGCCCCACCGGGACCGATAGGAAGTTCCGACCCCCAGCGACGAGAGGACGACGTGGCCAAGGTCGAAGGCGCCAAGGCGAGCGACCGCTCGCCCAAGGACGATGCGGTCGAGGTTTGGAGCCTCGTCCGCGACTACGCCAAGCAGGAGACGCTCGATCCCCTGAAGGCGCTCGGCAACTACGCCAAGTGGGGCCTGATCGGAGCCGTCATCGTCGGCATCGGCGTCGTCGAGCTGATGATCGCGGTCCTGCGCATCGTGCAGGTCGAGGGCGGGGGCGCGGTCGACGGCCGCCTGTCCTTCCTGCCGTACCTGGTGACGCTGATCGTGGCCGTGATCGGCCTGGTCGTGATCCGGAAGCTGATGACCTCGCGGAAGGTGCCCGTCTCGTGACCGCCCCCCGCACCCCCGAGCGGCCACAGAAGATCAGCCGCGACGACATCGAGGCCAAGCTCCGGTCGATCCAGGGCGAGGTCGACGACACCGCCGAGTCGGCCAAGGGCATCGCCATCGCGGTCGGCGCGGTGGTCGCGGTGGGCGTGCTCGCCGTCGTCTTCCTGATGGGCAAGAAGCGCGGCCGCTCCAAGAGCACGATCATCGAAGTCCGCAGGTTCTGACCGTGCCCCGGATGGTCCCCGCGCCCGGAGGCGTGTGGCGCCTGGTGGCCCGGGCGCAGCGTGTCGGCTTCTCCGAGGGCCTGCGCGGCAAGGGCGGCGGCTGGCTCGCCCTCGGCATCGCGGCGTGGGGCCTCCAGCGGGTGCGCACCGCGGCGGGCGCCGACGACGAGATCCTGATCCGTGAGGCGGTGGCTCGCGGCGAGACGCTCACCATCACCAACACCGGCGTCACCCGGGGCCAGGCGCGTTCGACCGCCAAGGCGGCCGACAAGGAGGCCCGCTCGCTCGAGAGGCGCGCTCAGCGCGAGCGCAAGGATGCCGCGAGCCGGTCCCGCGGCCGGGGTCGTCGTCGCACGGTCGACGCCGAGGCGCAGCGTCGGGCCGAGGAGGCCGAGGCGGCCGCCGCCGACGCCCGCCGGCGGGCCGACGAGGCCGCCACCTTCGCCGCCGTCGGGCCCCGCCGCCGTCGGCGCCGCTCCTGAACGCCCCGCCGGGTGCCACCATGGGCCGATGCTCGTCCGGCTCCGGAACCCCAACCGCACCGTCGAGCTCGAGGGACCGATGACCGTCGGCGTGCTCATGGACCGTCTCGGTGTCGACCGCGAGGCGGTGCTGGTGATCCGCGACGGCACCCTCGTGCCCCGCGACGCCTGGCTCGACGACGCGGCCGAGGTCGAGGTCCGTCCGGTGGTCTCCGGGGGAGCGGCGCCGTGAAGTGCCGCGTCTGCCGCGAGCCGGCGATCATCGACATCCGCCGCCACAACGCCAACTTCTGCGTCGAGCACTTCCTGCGGCTGTGCCGCGACCAGGTCGCCAAGGCGATCGACCGCTTCGACATGCTGCAACCCGGCGAGCGCGTGCTCGTCGCGGTGTCCGGCGGCAAGGACAGCCTCGCCCTCTGGGACATCCTCGGCGAGCTGGGCTACGAGGCCCACGGCCTCTACCTCGGGCTAGGCATCGGCGATTACAGCGACGCGTCGGGCGAGGCGGTGCGTGCCTTCGCGCGGACCCGTGACCTCCCGCTGATCGAGGTCGACCTGCGCGACCACGAGGGCTTCGACGTCCCCACGGCAGCCGCCGCGTCGCGGCGGTCGCCGTGCTCCGCGTGCGGGCTGTCCAAGCGGCACCTGTTCGACCGCGTCGCGCTCGACGGCGGCTTCGACGCCCTCGCCACCGGCCACAACCTCGACGACGAGGCGGCCGTCCTCCTCGGGAACCTGGTCAAGTGGGAGGTCGACTACCTCGCCCGCCAGCGCCCCGTGCTGCCCGCGGGCGACGGCTTCCCCCGCAAGATCAAGCCGCTCGTCCGCCTGACCGAACGGGAGACCGCCGCGTACTGCGTCGTGCGGGGCATCGACTACCAGGTCGACGAGTGCCCGATGGCGGCCGGCAACCGCCAGCTCCGCCTGAAGGAGACGTTGAACGACCTGGAGCGCCGCTCGCCGGGCGCCAAGCACGACCTCTACTTCCGCTTCCTCGACCGGGCGGTCGACCGCTTCGTCGATCCGCCGCCCGAGGACGCCGGGGACCCGCCCTCCGCCTCGGTCGGACGCTGCGACGAGTGCGGCGCGCCGACCACCGCCGCGGTGTGCGCCTACTGCCGCCTGCGGGCCACCGCCCGGCGGGCCGAGCCGGTCGCCCTCGCCCCCACCCGGAGGCGCCGATGAGCACCGACCCGATCGACCCGAACGAGTCGGAAGCGTCGCTCGCACCGATCGAGCCGGTCGCCCCCGCCGGCGGAGACGAGGTCCTCCCCGCGGACGAGGGCGACGCGCCCCTGCGCCCGCTGGCCGAGGGCGACCTGGTGCTCCTCGTCGACAACAAGGCCCGCCGCTACCTCGTGACGCTCCAGGCCGGCGGTGAGTTCCACTCCCACGCCGGCATCGTCGAGCACGACGCCCTGATCGGCCGCGACGCCGGTCGGGAGGTCCGCTCCTCCCGCCACACCCGCTACGTCGTGCTACGTCCGACCCTCAACGACTACGTGCTCAAGATGCCCCGCGGCGCCCAGGTCATCTACCCGAAGGACATCGGGCCGCTGCTGCTGCTGGCCGACATCGCCCCGGGGGTGCGGGTGCTGGAGTCGGGGGTCGGATCCGGGGCCCTGTCGATGGGCCTGTTGCGGGCCGGTGCCGAGATCGTCGGCTACGAGCTGCGCGAGGACTTCGCCGCCCGGGCCCGCCGCAACGTCGCCGCCTTCCTCGGCGACGGCGCGCTCGGCCGCTACCGGATCGAGGTGCGTGACAGCTACGACGGCATCGACGAGCGCGAGGTCGACCGGATCGTGCTCGACCTGCCCGAGCCGTGGCGGGTCGTCGGGCCGGCGACCGAGGCGCTCGTGCCCGGTGGGCTGTTCGTGGCCTACACGCCCCAGATCACCCAGGCCGCTCGACTGCGCGAGGAGCTCGACCGGCGGCGCTTCGCGCTGGCCGAGACCCTGGAGGTCATGAACCGCGGCTGGCACATCGAGGGCGCCGCCGTGCGCCCCAACCATCGGATGGTCGGCCACACCGGCTTCCTCACCCACGCCCGCCTGCTCCGCTGAGCCGCGCCGCCGGCCGGGCACCAGGGGCGAAACCACGAGTGGCGCGCCGGGGCGGCGCGCCACTCGATCGAACGGTTCGTACACCGGGCCCGATGACGGGCCGGGCGGGGTGCTACTCGGGCACCTCGATGTAGATGCACTCGCCGGGGCACTCCTCGGCGGACTCGATGACCGCCTCGAGCTGGCCGTCGGGGATGGTCGCGAGGCCCTCGGCGCCGCCCGGGTCGGAGAAGACCTTGTCGCCTTCCTTGACGTAGGCGAGGCCGTCGTCGAGGAGCGTGAACACGTCGGGGGCGATCTCCTCGCAGAGGCCGTCGCCGGTGCAGAGATCCTGGTCGATCCAGACCTTCATGGTGGGTGTCGTCTCCTGCGATTGTGTGGATCAGCCGGCTCCCGCCGGCCCTGGTCACGATAGCCGACCGAACAATAAACCCGGCAACTTCCGCGCAAAGGTCATCCGACACGTCCCGCGGGCGGGCCGCCTAGTCGATGGGGGTGCCGTCGGGGCGGTGGACGTGCCAGGTGCCGTCGGGGTCGCGGTGCGCGGTGTAGTCGTGTCGGTACTTGAAGCGGTTGTGTTGGCCGCAGCCGGGTCCCCCGTTGCGGGGGCAGGTACAGCCTCCACCTGGGCCGCCGGGTCCG
>JAAYBP010000314.1 GCA_012730075.1 Acidimicrobiales bacterium
CCCCCGACCACCGGGCCCCGGCTCGCTGTCACACCCCCTCCGTAGGGTCCCCCTCATCCGATCGCTGCGGCGGAACCGCAGTCGCCAAGAGGGTCCCCGATCGGGGGCCGACCGTAGGAAAGGATCTCAACGTGGATCGTCAGAAGTCCCTCGAGATGGCCCTGGGCAGCATCGAGAAGCAGTTCGGCAAGGGCTCGGTCATGAAGATGGGCGAGAAGGGCTCGATGAGCGTCGAGTCCATCCCCACGGGGGCCATGGCCCTCGACATCGGCCTCGGCATCGGGGGCCTGCCCCGCGGCCGGGTGGTCGAGATCTACGGCCCGGAGTCCTCCGGCAAGTCCACCCTCGCCATGCACGTGGTGGCCGAGGCCCAGCGCAACGGCGGCATCTGCGCCTACATCGACGCCGAGCACGCGATGGACCCGGTCTACGCCGCGGCCATCGGCGTCGACATCGACGAGATGCTGATCTCCCAGCCCGACACCGGCGAGCAGGCCCTGGAGATCTGCGACATGCTCGTCCGCTCCGGCGCCCTCGACGTCGTCGTCATCGACTCGGTGGCGGCCCTCACGCCCCGCGCCGAGATCGAGGGCGAGATGGGCGACACCCACGTCGGCCTCCAGGCCCGCCTGATGTCCCAGGCCCTCCGGAAGCTCACCGGCAACCTCAACAAGACCCAGACCATCTGCATCTTCATCAACCAGCTGCGCGAGAAGATCGGTGTGATGTTCGGGTCACCAGAGACGACCCCCGGCGGTCGGGCGCTGAAGTTCTACTCGTCGGTCCGCCTCGACATCCGCCGCATCGAGTCGATCAAGGACGGCGTCGAGGTCGTGGGCAACCGCACCCGGGTCAAGGTGGTCAAGAACAAGGTCGCCCCGCCGTTCAAGCAGTGCGAGTTCGACATCATGTACGGCAAGGGCATCAGCCGCGAGGGTTCGGTGCTCGACATCGGGGTCGACCTCGGCATCGTCAAGAAGTCGGGGGCCTGGTACACCTACGAGGGCGAGCAGCTCGGCCAGGGCCGCGAGAACGCCAAGGCCTTCCTCACCGAGAACCCCGAGGTGATGGTCGAGGTGTCCGAGCGCATCCGCACCGAGATGGGCATCGGCGTGGATGCCGACGTCGACCAGAACGACGACGTCATGACCGAGGCCGACGACGAGCCGATCACGCTCGACGACTGAACCCTGCGGGACGGGAGCCCACCCCAGGCCCGGTTCCGCCCCGATCGTGGGTGGGCGGTCACTGCCCCACAGAGCCGTCCACCCACGCCCTTCCCGTCCCACGGTCCCCGCCGTCCGTGGGGCGACGGCCCCACCCGGGCCGGGCGTGCCGCACCTCGCACGTCCGGCCCCGGGGCCGAGGCGTCCCCGTTCTTCGCGGGTGGGCGTCCGAGCCGATCGATCGGAGGGAGGGCTCGGCCCGTAGGCTCGTCGGGCCATGTCCGAGACCGTCGACCGACCCCGCCGCTACCTGGTGCGCACGTTCGGGTGCCAGATGAACGAGCACGACTCCGAGCGGATCGCCGGCCAGTTCGAGGCCGAGGGCATGGTGCCGGCCCACGACGAGGACGACGCCGACGTCATCGTCCTCAACACGTGTTGCATCCGTGAGAACGCCGACAACCGGCTCTACGGCACGCTCGGCCACCTCAAGCCCCGCAAGGACGCCGACCCCGACCTCCAGATCGTCGTCAGCGGCTGCCTCGCCCAGAAGGACCGCGACCTGGTCCGCGAGCGGGCGCCGTACGTCGACGTGGTCATGGGCACCCACAACGTCCATCGGGCCGCCGACCTCGTCGAACGGGCCCGGCGGGAGGGGCCGCTGACCGAGATCCTCGACGCGGCGGTCGCCGACGACGCCACGACCTTCCCCTCGGCGCTGCCGCCCCGACGCGACCAGCAGCACGCCGCGTGGGTGACGATCCAGGTCGGCTGCGACAACTCGTGCGCCTTCTGCATCGTCCCCGCCGTCCGCGGCGCGGAGATCAGCCGCCCGTTCCTCGCCCTGGTCGACGAGGTCCGCCGCCTCGCCGACGACGGGGTCACCGAGGTCACCCTCCTCGGCCAGAACGTCAACTCCTACGGCCGCGACCTCACCCTCGCCGAACGCCGCGCGGGTGGCGACGGTCCGGTGCGGCCGCTGTTCGCCGACCTGCTCCGCGCCGCCGGGGCGGTCGACGGCATCCGGCGGGTGCGCTTCACCAGCCCGCACCCCAAGGACCTGCGGCCCGAGACGATCGCGGCCATGGCCGAGGTGCCGGAGGTCTGCAACCACCTCCACCTGCCGTTGCAGTCGGGCAGCGACCGGGTGCTCGCCGCCATGCACCGCGGCTACACCGCCGAGCGCTACCTCGACCGCCTCCGCCGGGCCCGCGCCGAGATCGACGACCTCGCCGTCACCACCGACATCATCGTGGGCTTCCCCGGCGAGACCGACGACGACTTCGCCCGCACGCTCGAGGTCGCCGCCGAGGCGCGCTACGACTCGGCGTACACGTTCATCTACTCGCCCCGCCCCGGCACCGAGGCGGCGACGATGACCGACGTCGAGGTCCCGGCCGACGTGATCGCCGAGCGCTTCGAGCGGCTCCGCGTGGTCGTCGAGCGCACCGCGGTCGAACGCCACGCCGCCCGCGTCGGGAGGGTCGAGGAGGTCACCGTCGAGGGGCCCTCCCGCAAGGATCCGTCGGTGCTGACCGGTCGCACCAGCCAGAACAAGCTGGTGCACTTCGCGTCGGAGCGGCCCCTGCGGGTCGGCACCTACGTGACGGTCGCGGTCACCGGCGCGGCGTCGCACCACCTGCGCGGCGACCTGATGGACGTCGTCGCCCCGGCCCGTCACCGCACGCGCATCCCCGTCGCCTCCGCGTGACCCGCCCCGCCGACGACACGCCGTCGGGCCCGGTCGGTGTCACGCCGGAGGCGTACGGGTCGCCCGAGGCCGAACGCCTCGTCGCCGCCCTGATGGACGACGTCGAGCGGCGCTACGCCGGGATCGACCCGGATCTCGGGCCGCCGACGCCGCCTCCCTACGCCCGTCCGGCCCCCCGGGCGCTGCCGCACCGGGACCCCGGCTGGGTGGTCACCGCCGAGCAGGTGACCCCGCCGCGGGGCCTGTTCGTCGTGGCCCGTCTCGGAGGCGACGCGGTCGGGTGCGGGGCGGTCCGTCGCCTACCCGGCGGTGAACCGACGATCGGCGAGCTCAAGCGCATCCACGTCGAGCCCGCCGCCCGGCGCCGGGGCGTGGCCCGAGCGGTCCTGGCCGCCCTCGTCGGCGCGGCCCCCGGATTCGGCTTCGAACGGCTCGTGCTGGAGACCGGCGAGCAGCAGCCCGAGGCCCTCGCCCTCTACGAGCGGGAGGGCTGGTACCCGGTCGAGCCCTACGGCGAGTTCGGCGGGTCGGTCGACTCCCGCTGCTTCGGGCTCGATCTCCGACCCTGAGCGCACTGCCCGGCGACCGGCATCCCCACCGACCGCCGGGCCGAGCGGATCAGGCCTCGTCCTGGTCGCCGAAGAGGGCGGGGTAGACGAGGCCGGCGAGCACCGCGCCCACGATCGGGGCGACGATGAACATCCAGAGCTGGGTGATGGCGTCGCCGCCGACGAACACCGCCGGACCGATCGAGCGGGCCGGGTTGACCGAGGTGTTGGTGACCGGGATCGAGATCAGGTGGATCAGCGTCAGGGCGAGGCCGATCGCCAGGCCTCCCATCACCGGGTGGGACCGCTTGTCGGTGGCGCCGATGATGACGATCAGGAACATGAACGTCATGACGATCTCGGTCACGAGGCAGGCCACGAGGCTGTAGCCGTTCGGCGACCAGTCCTCGCCGTAGCCGTTGGCGGCGAGGAAGTTGCCCTCGGAGATGAAGTCCGGCTGCCCGTTGGCGATGATCAGCAGGATCGCGGCGGCGATGATGCCCCCGAGCACCTGGGCGACGATGTAGAGCGGCGCGTCCTTGGCCTCGAACCGGCGGCTGACCACCAGGCCGATCGTGACCGCCGGGTTGAAGTGGCCGCCGGAGATGTGGCCGAGCGCGTAGGCGCCGGTCACGACGGTGAGGCCGAAGGCGAGGGCCACGCCGGCGGTCCCACCGACGAACCCACCGGCGAGCACCGCCGTGCCGCAGCCTCCGAGCACGAGCCAGAAGGTGCCGATCAGCTCGGCGCCGAGTCGACGGATGGTGTCGGGTTCCATGTCCACCTCCAGGTGGTCCGGCCGGCGGGTCCGCCCCGCACGACCACGACGACGGCGCTGACGGTAGTGGCGCGCCGCGGCGGGGACGGGGACCTCGCCCGTCCGGACGCGCCGCGCCGGGATCCCGGAGGCGGTCCGACGGCCGGGGCGGGCGGCATCATGACGGGGTGAGCGGACCGGACACACCGGGGGAGCGGAGGCCGCCGACGGTCGCCATCGTCGGCGTGACCGCCTCGGGGAAGTCGGCCCTCGCCCTCGCGGTGGCCCGCCGCCTGCCCGACGTCGAGCTGGTCACCGTCGACTCGATGCAGGTGTACCGGGGGATGGACGTGGGCACCGCCAAGCCGACCGCCGCCGAGCGCGCCGAGGTCCCGCACCACCTGATCGACGTGGCCGACCCGTGGGAGGAGTACTCCCTCGCCCGGTACCGGGGCGACGCCGCCGCCGTCCTCGCCGACCTCGCGACCCGAGGGCGCCGGGCGGTGCTCGTCGGGGGGACCGCCCTGTACCTGCGGGCCCTCGTCGACGACCTCGACGTGCCCGGCCGCTTCCCCGACGTGCGCGCCGAGCTGGACGCCGACCCCGACACCCGCGCCCTCCACGCCCGGCTCGCCACGCTCGACCCGGTCGCCGCGTCCCGGATGGAGCCCGGGAACCGGCGTCGGGTCGTGCGGGCCCTGGAGGTCACCATCGGCGCCGGGCGGCCGTTCTCGTCCTACGGCCCGGGGCTCACCGACCACGGTGATTCACCCGTGGCCCAGGTCGGGGTACGGCTGCCCCACCCCGTCGTGGCCCGACGGATCGCCGACCGGTACCGCACCCAGCTCGCCTCCGGCTTCGTCGAGGAGGTCGACGCGCTCCTCGCCCTCGGGCGCCCGCTCAGCCGCACCGCCGCGCAGGCCCTCGGCTACCGGGAGCTGATCGCCCACCGGCGGGGGGCTGAGACCCTGGACGACGCAGTCGAGCGGGCGGTGGTGCGCACCCGTCAGTTCGCCAAGCGCCAGCGGGCGTGGTTCCGCCGCGATCCCCGCATCGAGTGGTTCGACGCCGAGGTCGACCCCGACGAGGTCACCGACGCTCTCGTCGCCCGCGTCGCCGACCTCCTCGAACCCGGCTGATGGGTTCCGGCCGGATCGCCTCCCGGTCCCGTTAGTCGACGCAGAACTCGTTGCCCTCGGGGTCGGCCATCGTGATCCAGGTCTGGGGGCCCTGGCGCCCGTCCCACAGGCGGGTCGCGCCCATCGCCTCGAGGCGGGCGACCTCCTCGTCGCGTCGCTCGACCGGGATCCGGAGGTCGAGGTGCACCCGGTTCTTGACCGTCTTGGCCTCCGGGACCTTCTGGAAGAGCAGCCGGGGTCGGACCCCGTCGGGATCGGAGCAGGCCGACGCCGTCGCCCAGTCGAGCTCGCCGTCGATCTCGATCACCTCGTCACGGGTGGCGTGGCCCTCGTCGATCATCCGCTGGACGAAGGCGCCGTCGCGCTCGACGCGGTAGCCGAGCACCTCAGCCCAGAAGGCCGACTGGGCGTGAGGGTCGTCGGCGTCGATGGCGATCTGGAAGACGGGTCCGGTCATGGCGGCGACGCTACGACCCCGAACCGGTCACC